>CANRFE010000053.1 GCA_947629805.1 uncultured Clostridia bacterium
TGCTACACCACCTCCTTGGTGTCCTCCTTCTCCCGTTGGATTATATAATGTAATTAAAACCGCTACACTTGGATTAGAAATGGGAGCTACCCCAATAAAAGAAGTTACGTATTTTCCTGTATTTACTCCATCTTCTGAAGTTCCTGTTTTTCCTCCTATACGGTATCCTTTCACTTGGGAATTTTTCCCTGTTCCTTCTGCTACTACAGATTCCATCATACTTAAAACATTATTGGCTGTTTCTTCTGAAAGAACTCTATCCTTTTTTTGTATTTCCACCTCTGTTTTTTGTTTTGTCGTACTATCTATTACTGCTTTTACGATTCTTGGTTGAATATAAGTGCCTCCGTTGGCAATTGTAGATACCATGGTAATCATTTGTATTGGTGTCACTTCAAATCTTTGTCCAAAAGCAATCGTTCCGAAGTTCTACTGGTCCTACTTTTTCTTCTTTTAAGAAAATACTACTGGCTTCTCCTGGTAAATCAATTCCCGTTTTCCTTAAAAAACCAAATTGCTCTAAATACTGATAATATTTTTTTACTCCTAATTTTTGTCCTAACCCAATAAAAACAGGATTACAAGAATTCATAAGTGCCTGTCTTAGTGACTCTGCTCCATGGGGACGATAATAACGCCAACATTTCATGCGAACACCTGCCACCTCAATAGAACCTGTGCAGGTAAATTCTCCTTCTTTGTCTACTTGTGCAATATTTTCTTGTAAAGAAGCAGAGGCTGTTACTAACTTAAAAGTAGAGCCTGGTTCATAGGTATCTGAAATGGCTTTATTTCTCCACATTGCTTGTAAACTTTTTGTTTTTTCTGCTTGTGATAAGGTATCCCAACTATTTTTTAGTTCCTCTGTATTAGGGGTATAGGGTTCATTTAAATTATAGTTTGGAAAGCCTGCTAATGCTAAAATATCTCCGTTTTGTGGATTCATAATCAGAATGTTTCCACCATCTGTACATACATTGTCTATACACGCTTCTTGTAAATATTTTTCTGCAATTCCTTGTATAGTACTATCAATAGTTAAAATTAAATCATTTCCATCTACTGCCTCTACATATTCTTCCATTGCCTCTTGGATATCTCCCCCTGTAGCATCTCTTAATTTTGTAATTTTTCCTTGCTCTCCTTTTAACGTTTTCTCATATAGAGCTTCTATTCCCTCTAGCCCTTGATTGTCACTTCCACAAAAACCAATTACTTGCGAGGCTAAAGAATTTAAAGGATAATAACGCTTTGTATCTTCATCTATGGTAATTCCCGAAGTAATATTGTTATTTTGCATCCATATACGGAGTTCGTCGGTCTTTTCCTTCTCTACTTTTTTTATAATCGTTTCAATGGAACTTCTTTTACTTACCTTTTTTAAAACGGTTTCATAGTCCAAGGAAAAAATATTAGCTAATGCTGTTGCTATTTTTTCTCTTTCTTCTTTTTTTATGTTTGTTGGAATTACACTCACTGTTTCTACAGTAGAGCTAACTGCTAAAATAGTTTTTCCTGTTCTGTCGTAAATAGTTCCTCTTTTCGGATTAATACTTCTATCCAAGGTTTGTTGCACATAAGCCATGGATTGTAATTGACTTCCCTGTACAAATTGAATAAAACCTATTCTTCCTGTTAAAGCAAAAAGAATAGATAATGCAATTGCCATTTCCCATTTCATCCTTTTCTTTTTCGATAATGTTCCTATTGGCTCTGCGTTCTTTCTTTCTTTTTTCCCCAATTTTTTTAAGTTCATCGGTTTTTTCTTTTTTAATTTTCTAATTTCCTTTTGGCTGTCTTGCTTTTTTAATTTTTTTTCTATTTTTCTTTTTATTCTTTGCTTTTCTGTTTTCTTTTTTCTACTCACTTCATTTCCCTCACATTCTTAAGTTTTCTTAATTTAAGAATATGAAAAAAAAACGGTTCTCATGACATTCTTTTTGTCCTAAAAACCGTTTTTTATTTTACGAATTTTGTAAAGGCTTGTAATAATTTTTGCCAGAAATTTGTTTGCTTTTCTATTAGAATTTCTTCGGTAGAAGATTCAATATAATCTTCTTTTGGTAAATTAATATATTTTTTCTGGCTATTATCTAATTTCTGCATTCCTAACATTTCTTTGGCAGATTGTTCTATTTTACTTAAATTCAAACTTTTTTCAATGTTAATCTTTAATTGCTCATTTTCTTTTTCAATAGCGCTTAAATTTTTCTTTAACTGTTCCTTTTTATTAAAATTTTCTGTAATCAGTGAGTTTTGATAGCTAATGGCAAATAAAATAGCGAATGCAAATGCAAGTGAAAGAACCAACTTTACTTTTGGTTTTAATGCTTTTTTTACTTTTTTTTGTTGTTTTGTTTTTGCTATTTTTCCAGTAGAAGACTTTTTTTTCTGATATGGTTGTTTTTTTGGTAAATATTCTGGTTGTAATTTCCTTGGGCTTGTTTCATATTGATAACCTTGATATCTTGGATATGCCATAGGCTTTTACTCACCTCTTTTCCTTTGCTTATTTTTTTTCAAAAATTCTTAATTTTGCACTTTTGCTTCTTGTGTTTTCCTCCTGTTCTTGTTTAGAAGCAATAATTGGTTTTTTCGAAATAATTTTTCCTTCTGCATGACACCCACAAATACAATAGGGTAAATCTTTTGGACACGTACATTGTCCTTGTGCTTCTTGAAAAGCTTGTTTTACTGCTCTATCCTCCAAAGAATGAAAAGTTATAACGCATAATCTTCCTCCTTGTTTTAAGCAGCTTATACATTGCTTTATTGTTTGTTTTAAAGGTTCGATTTCATTATTTACTTCAATGCGTATTGCTTGAAAAGTTCTTTTAGCAGGGTGTCCTTCCTTTTGTTTGGAAAGTGGAATCGAGCTTTGAATAATCTCTACTAATTGTTTTGTTGTTTCAATCGGTTGTATTTTTCTTTGCTTTACGATATTTTTTGCAATTGCTTTAGCAAACCTTTCCTCTCCATATTTTTCTATAATAGTAGCTAATTTCTCTTCTCCATATTCGTTGACTACTATTTTAGCTGTTAGCTTTTGTGTTTGATCCATACGCATATCAAGCAAACCCTCTTGTGTATAGCTAAATCCCCTTTTTCTTTCATCTAATTGGTAAGAAGAAACCCCCAAATCTAATAAAATGCCATCTACTTTTTCTATTTTTAATTCTTGTAATAACTCTTTTATATTGTCATGATTTCCATGAAGATAAATTACATTAGAATATTCTTTTAATTTTTCTTTTGCTGCCCTTAAGGCTTCTTCATCACGGTCAATTCCTATAAGTAGTCCTTTGTTTGTTAAATTTTTAACAATTTGACTACTATGCCCTGCCCCTCCTAATGTTCCATCTACATAAATACCATTTTTTTTAATTTGCAGTCCTTCTATGCATTCTTGTAGTAACACTGGTTTATGATTAAATTCCACGCATTCTAACCTCTAATTTCTTCTTTTCTTCTTTGTAGCGCAAGCAGTTGGTATTTTAAAAATACCAACTGTCGTTGCACTCTCTTCTTTTGTTTGCTACGGTTTCCTTTCCCCTTTGTAAATTTTCTATTTTTCTTTTGCAATTGAAAACTTTTGTATTTTTTTAGCTTTTCTTTTGTTTAAAACTTTGTTTTTTATCTTTTGTACCTTTTCTTTTTTTCTTTTGTGTTTTTTCTTTTTTCTTTGGTTTTTTATATAAACTTTTGCAAGTTATATACCTAGCATTGTCATATTTTCTGCAATTTCATCTGCTGAAATATTTTTATCGCTATTATAATTTTTCCATTTTTCACGATTCCAAATTTCTAGTCTCGTTCCTACTCCTATAATAACAACGTCTTTTTCCATATTCGCATATTCTCTTAAATTACTAGAAATTAAAAATCTTCCTTGTTTATCAATTTCACATTCCATAGCACCAGATAAGAAAAACCTTACAAAATCCCTAGCATTTTTATTGGTAAGTGGTAATGTTTTTAATTTTTCTTCAAAGTTTGCCCATTCTTTTTGAGAAAACCCAAATAAACAGCCATCTAATCCTTTGGTTATGATGAACTTTTCTTGCATATCTTCTCTTAATTTTGCTGGCATAATTAGCCTGCCTTTTGCATCTAGAGAATGTTCATATTCACCGATTAGCACTTTGGTTCACCTCCTGCCTATTTGTTCCACTTTGTTCCACTTCACTCCACTTTTATTAAATTTTAATATAAGAACAAAAAAAAAGCAATACCTTTTTAAAAATTTTTTTAAGTATTGCTTTTTTTCTTTATTCTTTTACTTCTCTTGCCTTTACAATTAATCTTTGTGTTCCATAATTGGTACAAGTAATTAAAGTTAATTCTCTTCTTCCATTTGTTAATTGGCTAGTACAAGCTGTATTTTCTGGTTGTACTACATATTTGTCATAGACTACATATTTTACTACTTGCTTATCTACTGCTCCTTCTAACTCAATAATATCATCATTTACAATTTCTGATAAACGCCCAAACATAGATTTATTTTTATAATTATGCCCTACTACACAATAATTTCCAATTTCGTTTGGCTTTGGTCCCCAGTATTTATTAATAGATATTTTTAATAATTCTGGAGATGTTTCTGTAATAACAGGGTAAGTAATGTCTAAACGAGGAATTCGAATAGTAGACTCTATGGTATATTTGGTACCATCTTTCGTCGTATATTCTAAATTAGAAGCTTGTTCATCAAAAATTTCATAAGTTGTTGGTTCTTCGTTGTCGTTTAATGCTACTACAATAATATCGTCCACTTCTTTTACTGTTGTATCTACTATATTTGCTTGTTGCTTACTTAACCCTAGTAAAATTTCTTGCGAAACTTCTTCACTTTTATCTCTGTCGTATTCCGCATATATGTAATAAGAAAATAAAGTACATATTAAAAAGACACATAAAAAGAATTGTATTTTATACAATTTTCTTTTTCTGCGTAATTCTGGTGTTACATAAATTTTTTCTGTCACCAAAATTTGGTTCATTCTTATACTCCTTTTTTCTTTTTTGCTCTATTTTTATTATATCATATTTTTTTATTTATGCAAGAAATAACTTTGAAAAATTAGTTATTTTCCAAAATTAATTGATTCGTAATTTGTGCGAATTGTTCTAACGTTAAATCTTCTCCACGTACATCTTCTTTTAGTTGCATCTCTTGTAGAATGCTTCTTAATTTTTCTTTTTCTACAAACCCACTATTTGATACCCCATTCAAAAAAGTTTTTCTTCTTTGCATAAAAGATATTTTTATTAATTGAAAAAGTTTTTCTTCGCTTTTTACTGTTACTTTTGGTTCTTTTCTTAACTTTAATTGAATTACACTGGATTGTACCTCTGGCATAGGTATAAAGCTTTCTTTTGGTACCTTTTGTATTTCTGTTGCCTCTGCATAATAATTTATACGATAAGTAATAGCTCCCGCCAATTTGTCTCCTGGTTTGGCTATTAGTCTATCTGCAACTTCTTTTTGGACCATAACGGTAATTGTTTCTATTGCTAATTTTTCCTCAAGTAATTTCATAATAATAGGAGTTGTAATATAATAAGGAAGATTTGCTACAATTTTTACTTCTTTTGCTTCTTTTTCTTGCTGTATGAATTGCTCTAAATTTACTTTTAAAATATCTTCTTGTAAAATAGTAAGATTAGGAGAAGAGCAAAAACGTTCTTTTAAAATACCCACCATTTTTTTGTCTAGTTCTATAGCAATTACTTTTTTTGCCTTTTGCAATAATGCATTGGTTAATGTTCCTAAACCAGGTCCTATTTCAAGAACTAAATCGTCTTGTGTAACGTGGGCACTTTCTACAATCTGATTTACAATTTGCGTATCTACTAAAAAATTTTGGCCTAAACTTTTATTTGCTACAATTCCATATTTTTTTAATAAAAATATGGTTTCTTGATATGCATCTTCCATTCTTGTTTCCTCTCTATTTTATTATTGTAACATATTTTTCTTTGCTTGTCTATGTATCTTTCTATTGCAAAATGGAGAAAAATGTAGTATAATAAAAGAGTATTTCGTGTTGTTTCTAAATATATAACTATATAATAGAAGGAGAAAAAGAATGGGAAAAAATGAAATTCTTTCCAGAATACGGAGAAAATTAGAGGAGCAAGATCTTCCTCAAACTTGCATAGAAGCCATTTTAACTGCTTTAGAAGAGCAGCAAGACTTACAAGCTTCTACCATTGTTTTTCGTAAGAGAGACGCTCACGAATGTCTGTTAATTGCAAAAGAACAACATATTCTTGCGCATAGTGCATCTTTCCATTTTTCTAAAGAAGGATGTGGCTTTCAAACAACAGACCATAGCATTCCTTGGTTAGTTACCATGCAAAACAATGATATTTTGTATGTATATACTCCTAACCTTAGAATAGCTTAAACCAAAAAAAGTGTACTAAAATATAGTACACTTTTTCTTTTATCTATTGCTTTTCTTTTACTTTTTCTGTACAATAAGATTGTAATTATAAAATAAAGAGATGGTGAACCAATGAATAAAAAGAAAAAAAGCAATATTCCAATAAAATCTTCTGCCAAAAGAAAAAATAAAAATGAAAAAGCCGTAAAATCAAAATCTTTATTTATTTCTATGGTTATTTGCTTACTTCTTCTTTTGGCTTTACTTTTTCGAATTTTTTTCTTACAGTTCGTACAAGGAGCTGAATTAAAGGAAGCAGCTAACCGCCAACAAACTACCAATCGAATTATTAGTGCCAAAAGAGGGAATATTTACGATTCTACAGGGAAATTACTGGCTGCTAGTACTCCAGTTGATACCGTTAGTATCAACCCTTCTCGTATTGAAGAAGAAAACAAAGAAAAAGTTGCAAAAGCCTTTTCTACTATTTTTGCATTAGATTATAATGAAATGTTAGAAGCTGTTAATAGTGATAGTTCTGTGCGAACAATTGCAAAGAAAGTAGAACAAGATAAAATTGAAGAATTAAAAAATTGGATGGAGACTACGGAAATTTCTTCTGGTATTAATATTGATGAAGATGTTAAACGATCTTATCCTTATGGAAATTTAGCTTCGAATTTAATTGGTTTTTGTGACACCGATAACAATGGACAAGAAGGAATTGAATTGAAGTGGAACGATATTTTAAGTGGTACCGCTGGAAAAATGGTAAGTATTGAAGACGCTAGGCGTTCTTTAATTCCAGATAGCAATGAAAATTACATTCCAGCGGAAAATGGCAATAATATTATTTTAACTATTGATGCAAACATTCAAAGTATTGCAGAAAAATACTTAAAACAAGCTTGTATAGAAAATAGTTGTCAAAATGGTGGAACGGTTGTTATTATGAGACCTTCTAACGGAGATATTTTAGCCATGGCAACTTACCCCGACTATGATTTAAATTCTCCTCGTGAACCTAATTCTACTTTAGCCACCACTTGGGATACCTTAAACGATACAGATAAATTAAATGCTTTATATAAAATGTGGAGAAATCGAGTAGTTTCCGACACTTATGAACCTGGTTCTACATTTAAAATTATTACTGCTGCTGTTGGCTTAGAAGAAAATATTGTAGATACTGATACGGCTAATGACTTCTCTTGTATTGGACATGAAATTGTAAATGGTATTACCATTAATTGTTGGAAATATGAAACCACTCATGGAAGCCAAACCTTAAGACAGGCTTTAATGAACTCTTGTAACCCTGCTTTAATGCAACTTGGAAAGCGAATTGGAGCTTCTACTCTATATCAATATTATGAAGCTTTTGGTTTGTTCAACAAAACAGGAATTGCTACTTCAGGAGAAGCAAATAGTTATTTTTGGGACTTAGAAGATGTAGGAAATGTAGAACTTGCTACAATGTCTTTTGGGCAACGTTTTCGTATCACTCCTATTCAATTAATTACAGCTATTTCTTCAGTTGCTAACGATGGTGTTTTAGTGCAACCTCGCCTTGTAAAGGAAATTCAAAATCCTGATACAGGAGCTACCATAACAATAGATCCTTCCAATGTTCGACAAGTTCTTTCCAAAGAAACTGCAAATAAATTAATGGATATGTTAGAATCCGTCGTAGAAGAAGGCGGTGGGCACAATGGCCAAGTACAAGGTTATAGTGTAGCTGGTAAAACAGGAACTGCAGAACCAGATGAAAACGAAGGTTCTTACTGGGTTGCTTCTTTTGCTGGAATTTCTCCTGTTGAAAACCCTGAAGTCGTTGTTTTACTTGCTTTACATGACCCTAGGGGTGCAAGCCACCAAGGTGGTACCATTGCTGCTCCTGTAGTTTCACAAATTTTATCTGAAGTCTTACCTTACCTTGGTATTCCATCTGATGATTTATCTTCTGAAGAAGGAGTTACTACAGTTCAAACTACTACTTTACCAGACGTTCGAAACAAAACTGTAGCAGAAGCTAAAAAAATTATTGAAAATGCTGGTTTTACTTGTATAATTTCTGGAGAAGATACTACTTTATTGGTTACCGATCAAGTACCAAAGCCTGGAACTGCTTTAATTAATGGAGCTAGTGTTAATTTATATTCTACTGGTAATGAGGCTCGTGTATCACAAGAAGTACCTGACTTAAAAGGAATGAGTTATGCAAAAGCAAGAAATGCTTTAAAAGCAAAAAATCTTAATATTCACATTACAGGTACTGGTTATGTTCTTTCGCAAGATCCTATGGCAGGAACTTTAGTAGAAGAAGGTACTGTAGTAAATGTTACTTTGAAAAAGGAAATTCAACAAGCACAATAAAAAAAAATCATAACCACCCGTAAAACGGGTGGTTTGCTCTTAGCCTAGAAGGCTTTTGTA
>CANRFE010000054.1 GCA_947629805.1 uncultured Clostridia bacterium
TAACTAATGAAAATATAAAAAAAATATATGATTTTTTAAATAAGTTTAAACCATCAAAAGTAGAAGTGTTTAGAATTCATAGATTGGGTGAAAAAAAATATAAAACATTAGGAAAAGAAATGCCAATATTTCAAGATATAGATGAAAAGCAAATAACATTGATTAAAGAAAAAATAGAAACATTAGGAATAGAAATTCAATATTGCAAAATATAGAAATATTAAAATGAAAAGAAAGGAAGAAAAGATGAATATAGCAATTATATTAGCAGGTGGTTCTGGAAAAAGAATGGGACAAAATATTCCAAAGCAATTTTTGAACATAGAGGATAAACCAATTATTATATATACTATGGAAGTATTTCAAAAACATCCAAATATTGATGGGATTGTTGTAGTATGTTTAGAAGGTTGGCTTGAAATTATGAAAGCGTATGCAAAACAGTTTAATATTACAAAATTAATTGACGTAGTAGTGGGAGGAGAAAACGGACAAGAATCTATAAAAAATGGATTAATGAGAGTAAAAAAAGATTATAGTAAAGATGATATTGTTTTAATTCATGATGGGAATAGACCAATGGTTTCAGAGGAAGTTATCTCAGACAATATTGCTAAATGCAAAGTTTATGGAAATGCAATTACTGCTATACCATGTGTAGAAGCAATATTACAAACAGAAGATCAAATTTCTTCAACGTACCAATATAATAGAGAAAATTTAAAAAGAACACAGACACCACAAGCATTTAAGTTAGGAGATTTGTTATCTGCTCATAAGGAAGCAATTGAAAAGGGAATTACTAATTCAGTGGCAAGTTGTACACTTTATATTGAATTGGGAAGAAAAGTTTTCTTTTCTATAGGTTCAGAAAAAAACATAAAACTTACAACACCAGATGATATTGAAATTTTTAAAGCTTTATTAAAAACGAAAAAAGTAGGTTGGATGAAATAAGAATGAATATAGAATTATATAATGAAAATATAAAAAAGGTATTAGAAAAAAACAAATTAGAAGAATTAAGAAATAAAACAATATTAGTTACAGGAGCCAGTGGTTTAATTGGATCTGCTATTATCGATGTTTTAAACTATTTGAATGTAAAAGAAAATTATAATATAAAAATGATTGCACTTATTAGAAATGCCAAAAATGTACCAAACAGGATAAAAGAATATCAGAATGTAATGATATGGAAACAAGATATTGTTGAGGAAATACAGTATGAAGAAAAAGTAGACTATATTATTCATGCAGCTAGTAATGCACATCCACAAGCATTTTCAACAGATCCAGTAGGAACTATGCTAGGAAATTTTATAGGGATGAATAATATTATGAAATTTGCTGTGAAGTATAATTGTAAAAGAGTCGAATATATTTCTACAGGGGAAGTGTATGGACAAGCAATAGATAATACAAAAACATATAATGAAGAATATAGTGGTAAAATAGAACCAATGGACGTAAGAAGTTGCTATCCTTTAAGTAAATTAGCTTCAGAAACATTGTGTATTTCTTATAGTAAGCAGTATGAAATAGAAACAGTAATAGCAAGACCATGCCATGTATATGGACCAACACAAACAGACAAAGACAGCAGAGCATCTGCACAATTTATAAGAAATGTTTTGAATGAGGAAGACATTGTTATGACAAGTAAAGGTTCACAAATACGTTCTTATTGTTATGTATTGGATTGTGTAACGGCAATATTAACCATTTTACTAAAAGGCGAGAGTAGTAATGCTTATAATATTTCTAATAAGAATTCTATTGTTAGTATTAAAGAAATGGCAGAAATAATAGCACAAAAATCAAATAAAAAAGTAATTTATCAAATACCAGAAAATGTGAAAACTTATATAACAAGAGCAGTTTTAGATAGTACTAAATTGGAAAAGTTGGGTTGGGTACCTTGCTATATGTTTGAAGATGGAATAGAACAAACTTTGAAAATATTGGAAAGTAATTTTTGAAATATGAATAAATTATATTAAAATCTTCTTTAGGATAAAAGGAAAATAAAATTTATCCTAAAGAAGATTTTTTCAATAAAAATGAGACATAACTATATAAAAATTATGTATACAATAAATCAATATTTGTTGCTGATATTTGCAAACAAAACTTGACAATTTAACATAAATGAAGTATAGTAATTATTGTCTAATAAAAAGAGAAATATAGTAAAAATGTAAATTTTAGAGGATAAAAAATGAAAGAATTGGAATATCCATTTGATGTAAATTATATTATAAAAAATAAAAGAAAAATAAGAAAAGAATTATTATTAAAACCAGGTTTATTAGAAAAAAGGATAGCAATTTTAGGAGGTTCTACAACAAGTGAAATAAAAAATATGCTAGAACTATTTTTATTAAATTATGGAATAAAACCTACTTTTTATGAATCAGAATATAATAAATTTTATGAAGATGCAATATTTGGAAACGAAGAATTAGACCAATTTTCTCCAGATATTCTATATATTCATACAACAAATCGAAATATTATACAGTACCCCACTATGTATGACGATGAAAAAACAGTGGAAGAAAAACTGAATTTTGAATATGAAAAGTTTAAGAAAATATGGGACAAGTTATTTTCTAAATTTAATGCAACGATTATTCAAAATAATTTTGAATATCCCTATTATCGTTTATTAGGAAATAAAGATGCAGTAGATATTCATGGAAAAACCAATTTTGTTACAAGATTAAATCAAAAATTTTATAATTATGCCAATAGTACAAAAAATTTCTTTATTAATGATATTAATTATATATCTTCTAGTTATGGCTTAGATAAATGGGCAAATCAATTTTATTGGCATATGTATAAATATGCCATGGAAGTACCAGCTATTCCTTATTTGTCTTTTAATTTAGCCAACATTATAAAATCTATTTATGGAAAAAATAAAAAGGCGTTTGTATTAGATTTAGATAATACTTTATGGGGTGGAATTGTTGGCGATGATGGTGTAGAAAATTTGAACATTGGTCCAGAAGTACCAAGTGGACAAGTTTATACAGAATTTCAGAATTATTTAAAAGAGTATAAAAGCTTAGGAGTTATCTTAAATATTAATTCCAAAAATGAGTACGAAAATGCAATAGCAGGCTTAAACCATCCAGCAGGAACATTAAAGCCAGAAGATTTTATTATTATAAAAGCCAACTGGAATCCAAAAAATTTAAATATAAAAGATATTGCAGAAGAATTAAATTTGGGAGCAGATAGTTTTGTATTTGTAGATGATAATCCAGCAGAAAGACAAATATGTAGAGATTATGTAGAAGGGCTTTCCACACCTGAAATAGATGTGCCAGAAAATTATATTAAAATTATAGATCATAATGGATATTTTGAGGTAACAAATTTTTCAAAGGAAGACTTAAAGAAAAGCGAAATGTATAAAGATAATGCAAAAAGAAGTCAAATGATGGCAACTTTTGATAATTATGAAGATTATTTACATTCTTTAAAAATGAAGGCAGAAATTGCCTCTTTTAAGCCAATTTATTTAGAAAGAATTTCACAACTAACCAATAAAAGTAATCAATTTAATTTAACAACCAAAAGATATTCCTTAGCAGATATAGAAGAAGTAAATAAAGATGAAAATTATATAAAATTATATGGTAAATTAGAAGATATTTTTGGTGATAATGGAGTTATTAGTGTTGTTATTGGTAACATTAAAAAGAAAGAGGAATTACATATTGATTTATGGATAATGAGTTGTAGAGTATTAAAAAGAAATATGGAATTTGCTATGATGGACCAATTAGTAAAAAAGGCAAAAGAAAGAAATATAAAAACAATTTATGGATATTATTATCCAACTTTGAAGAATAAAATGGTAAGTAATTTTTATGATTTACAAGGATTTACAGAAATTTCTTGTGATGAACAAGGAAATAAAACTTATAAATGAAAAGAGAAGAAGTATTTGAAAGATTAAATAATGTATTTAGAGATATATTTGATGATGAAACTATTGTAGTAAAAGAGGAAACTACATCAAAGGATATTGAAGATTGGGATAGTCTAGAACATATTAATTTAGTAGTAGCAATAGAACAGGAATTTGGCATTAAATTTAATATGAATGAAGTAACAAGCATGAAAAATGTTGGAGAAATGGTTGATATTATTTTAACTAGGGTAGAGGAAAAATAATATGAATTTAACATCATTATTTTTTTTATGTTATGTATTTATAACATTATGTATTTACTTTATAACGCCTAAAAAATTTCAATGGGTAATTTTACTAATTTCAAGTGTTATCTTTTTATTCTATGATAATTTGCATGTTAGTACAATTTTGCAAGCATTAGTAGTACTTCTTCCAAGTTATCTATTAGGAAAAAAAATAGAAGGGAATAGTAATACAAAGCAAGGCAAAAAACTTTTAATTTTAGGTATTGTTCTTATTTTAGCACAGTTAATTTATTTAAAATATACGAATTTATTTATAGCAACAGCAAATCATATTAATAATTTACTACATATACATCATCAATTTGCTTTTGTACAAAGAAATTCATTAGTAGGTATTAGTTATTATTCTTTAATTATGATAGGGTATTTGGTAGATATTTATCGTGGAACTTGTAAAGCAGAAAAGAATATTTTTAAATGTGCTTTATTTATGTCTTATTTTCCTATTTTAACTTCTGGACCATTTATTCGTTATGATAGCGTAGGAAAACAACTATATGAAGGACACAAACTTCATTATGATACTTTATGTAGAGGACTTATTCGAATTTTATGGGGAGTATTTAAGATACTGGTAATTTCTCAAAGATTAGGAATGTTTGTAGATGCAATTTATGGAAATCTAGAATTATATACATTTGTATTTATAATAGCTGCTGCTATGGCATTTGTAATGCAATTGTATACGAATTTTTCAGGTTCTATTGATGTTATTATGGGAATCTCTGAAATAATTGGAATAAAATTGCCAGAGAACTTTAGTTTACCATTTTTCTCAAGAACGGTTACAGAATTATGGAGAAATTGGCATATTACATTAGGAGCATGGCTTAGAGATTATATTTTTTATCCATTACTAAAATCTGATATAATGCAAAAATTGGCTAAAAAATGTAAAGAAAAATTTGGAAAAAAAGCAGCAAAAAAAATACCGATGTACCTTTCTATGCTAGTAATGTGGTTTATTATTGGTGCATGGCATGGAGGAGCTTATACCTTTATCATAGGTTCGGGTTTATTACAATTTTTCTATATGTTTTTAGAAGATATCTTACGGGCCAGTTTCAAAAAAGATTAACAAGAAATTAGGAATTAATACAGAAGTATTTAGTTATAAGTTATATCAAGTGATAAGAACTTATTTATTATTTTCTTTTGCCATGATATTTTTTAGAGCAAGCAGTGTATCAAATGCAATTGCAATTATAAAAAATATGTTTACACTAAATTTGCAATCATTCCTAAATAAAGAACTATTACTCAATATGATAAATAATATAGGATTAGATTTTTATGATTTAGCAGTATTATTGATTTCTCTAATAATTTTGTTTATAATGCAATTTTTAGCAAGAAGAAGAGATGTAAGAGAAAAATTATTAGAACAGAACATCGTATTCCGATGGGGAGTTTTGTATATTCTTATATTCTCTATCATTATATTTGGATGTTATGGTGCAGGATATGACGCTACGGCATTTATTTATAGACAATTTTAGGAGGAATGAGAAAAATGAAAAGGATAATAAAATTAATTGTATTTTTATTAATTTTTTGCCTTTTATTTTCTATTACATATCGCATACTTTGGTTAGATTCAAATTCTGTATATTATTTTTTTAAAGAACCAAAAAATTCTTTTGATATAGTATATATAGGAGCTAGTAATGCTTTTTACCATTTTAATACAACACTATCCTATGAATTATATGGTTATACAACAGGTTTACTATCTGCAATAGGTCAACCGTTTGTATTAGTAAAGTATCTTCTACAAGAATCAGCAAAATATCAAAAACCTTCTTTATATGTTATTGATATGGCTAAAGCGGCTGACGATTTTTATGATATGAATTATGGAGAAGTTAGGCAAACAATAGATTATATGAAATTTTCTAGTAATAGAATAAAGGCAATTAATGATATATTAAGTTATAAAAAAGATGCCAATCAGCAAGAGTATAATAATTGGTATTTTAGTTTTTTATTATATCATAATAAATGGAAAGATATTAGTAAATATAATATTATTGGAAATACAACCTTATATAAAGGATATGTTTTTTCAGATTTTTATTCTCAAGTAGAATCTTTTGATACCTATTATTGGTCAAATGAGGTTATGCCATTACAAGAAGAAAATAAACAAGTATTAGAAGAATTAATAGATTATATAAAAACGAATCATTTGAATGTGTTATTTGTGGTCCCTAGAAGATGTTATGAGGAAGATGCAAATGCAAGATTAAATGATGCTATTCGAATTTTGCAAGAAAACAAGTTAGATGTTGTTAATTTTAACACTTTAGAAGATTTTAATGTAAATTATTCGACAGAATTAGTGAATGCTGCGCACTTAAATGTATATGGAGCAACAAAATATACTCTATATTTTTCAAAATATTTAAAAGAAAATTATGAATTACAAGATCATAGAGGGGATGAAAATTATATTTCATGGATGGAAGAATATGAGAGATTTAAAAAAGATTATAATAAAGTAACAGGAAAAAGTTTTGATGAATTATTGTTAGAATATAATAGGTAAAAGAAAAGGTATTAAGATGAATTTTTTAATACCTTTCCTTATTTTATATAAGGTAATGAATTATGTAACTAATTGACAAATTAAATAAAAACATATATAATCTCTATATAATTTTTTATAATTGAGGTTAAAATATGAAAACGATTAATACATACAAGTTTGAAGATATAAAAATTGGAATGGAAGAATCATTTGAAGTCAATATTACAGAAGAAAAAATGCAGCAATTTTTAGAAATTACAGGCGATAGGAATCCTTTGCATAACAATATAGAATATGCAAAAGCAAAAGGATATAAAGAAAAAGTTGTATATGGAATGTTAACATCTTCTTTTTTATCTACACTAGCAGGCATATATTTACCTGGAAAATATAGCTTAATTCACAGTGTAGAAGTGATGTTAAAAAAACCAGTATTTATTTCAGATAGCCCTTTAACAGTAAAGGGAAAAGTAAAAGAAATAAATGAAGATTTTAAGCAAATTACCATTAGTGTATCAATTTTTAATAAGCAACAAGAAAAAGTTTTAAGAGGAATTATGAAAGTGGGGTTTTTAGATGAATGAAAAAATATTATTAGTAATAGGAGCATCTTCTGATGTGGGAATAGAATTAATTAAAGAAGTAGCACAAGAATATGATTTTATATTAGCACATCATATTGGGGATAATGAAAAATTACTAAGTTTAAAAGAAAAATTAGGAGATAAATTGATTTTATTATATGGAAATTTTTTAGAAGAAGAAAGTACATATCAGTTTGTTAAAGAAATTAAAAATACAGGAAAAATTCCTACGCATATTGTTCATTTACCAGCGGGAAAATGTGAAAATATAAAATTTTCCAAAATGAGTTGGGAAAGATTTGAAAAAGACATGAATATTGCATTACGTTCTTTAGTTATTGTGCTAAACAACTTTTTACCAATAATGGCAAAAAAGAAAGAAGGAAAAGTAGTGGTTATGCTAACATCTTATACTCTTAATATTCCGCCTAAATTTCTTTCTAGCTATGTTACAACTAAATATGCCTTATTAGGGTTGGTAAAAGCACTTGCTAATGAATATGCTGGCAAAGGAATTACCATTAATGGAGTTTCGCCAAGTATGATGGAAACAAAGTTTTTAGAAAATATTCCAGAACTAATTGTTCAACAAAATGCATTAAATAGTCCAACAGGAAAAAATTTAGTAGTGCAAGACGTGATTCCTACATTTAAATTTTTGTTATCAGATGGCGCAAATTGCATTATAGGGCAGAATATAGCTATTACAAATGGAAATCTTATGTAAAGACAAATAGAAAAACCCATATATGTTATTTATTTCAAAAGGCGAGGAGTGTAACCTCGCCTTTTTCTATCTTTTGGTGAAACTAGCAAATTATCTGGAAAATAAATGAATGTTGAGTTTAAGTTTAAAATGTAGGAATTCCTCCAATATTTGGACTTAAAGGTAGTGACCTAATATAACGAAAGTATGGTGGTATTGGTGAAGCACCAACCATAGGTGGATTTCCAGAATATAGAGGCAATGTAGGAATATAGTCTATAGGAAATGGAGAGTTCCCGACAATTGGTGGATTTCCAGGATTTAGAGGTCTTGTAGAAATAAATGCTATAGAAGTAGTGTTCACAGCTATATTAACAGTAGGAACACTAAGAGTTGCTTTAGTATTCGTAACTAATTGGCTAGCAATAAAGCCAGCTAAAGGAATAGCCATAAGTGGGCTAAAAGAAAAGCTAACAGTAGTAGCTGTAATATCTGGGTCTTGGCTCATAAACTTAAAATTAACAATACCAGGTTTTGAATAGTTTACATTTTTCCAAGGCAAAGTGCATTGAACAGAACCAGGTAAAAATTGAAATACATTTGGGTCATAAGTTACATTAAA
>CANRFE010000055.1 GCA_947629805.1 uncultured Clostridia bacterium
AATGGAATTGCTATTATTGTAGAAGCGGCAACCGACAATAAAAATAGAACAGCAGCTGATGTAAGACATGCATTTTCAAGATGTGGCGGAAATTTAGGAACAAATGGATGTGTATCTTACTTATTTACAAAAAAAGGGGTTATTGTTATAGATAAAGCAAATTGCAAATTAGACGAAGATAGTTTAATGATGCTTGCAATTGAAGCAGGAGCAGAAGATTTTTCTGTGGAAGAAGAAGTTTATGAAATTACCACAACTCCAGAAACTTTTTCAGAAGTAAGAGAAAAATTAGAAGCAGAAAATCTAGAATTCTTAGAAGCAGGAATACAAATGGTACCATCTACTTATGTAGCCTTAGATGAGGCAGGAGCAAGTAAAATGGAACGCTTACTAGATATGCTTGAGGAATTAGATGATGTATCAGAAGTATATCATAACTGGGAAGAGTAAAAAGAAGCAGAAAAAGAACCAGAACAAAGAAACAAAATAAAAGTAGTTCTAAATTCTAAAATAGAAGTTCTAAGAAGTTCTAAAATAGAAAAAAAGGCATATATATAATTAGAATATATATGTTTTTTTATGTCTGCAATGTCGCATTAGGGACAGATACTCCAAAAGAAAACGTCCCTAAAGGGACATTAAAGGAAAAGGAAAGAAAAAATGATTTCAATTCATCCTATATTGAAGTGTTTTCCTCTAAAAGTGGCAAAAAAGATAGAAGATTATTTTTTGTCGGAAAATGTCAATTTGAATTTATTAGAAGAGATACGTATTCGTACAAATCGTCCTATTTTATTAAAGATAGGACAAGAAGAAAAGAAAGTAGAATATGTTATTTCGCCAGAAGAAATTTTGGAAACTTTGCAACATATTTGTGATAATTCCATTTATAGTTATCAAAATCAAATTTGCAAAGGTTATATTACAATGCAAGGTGGTCATCGTATTGGTATTACAGGAAATGCTGTTATAAAAGAGGGAAAAGTAAGTAATATAAATTATATTTCTAGTCTAAATTTTCGTATTGCAAAGCAAGTGTTGGGAGCAAGTAATAAAATTATAAAATATGTTATTAAAGAAGAGGAAAACTCTATTTATAATACTCTTATAGTCTCTCCGCCAGGGGCAGGTAAAACTACCATTTTAAGAGATTTAGTACGTAAATTAAGCAATGGAATAGAACAAATTCATTTCCATGGTATGAATATAGGGGTAGTAGACGAAAGAGGAGAAATAGCAGCCATGTATCGAGGAATTCCACAAAATGATATAGGTATTCGTACAGATGTATTAGATAATGTTAGTAAAGAAATAGGAATGCGTATGCTTGTTCGTTCTATGGCTCCAAAAGTGATTGTAGCAGATGAAATAGGAAATCCAGAAGAAATAAAACCTATCATGTATGCTATTTGTTCTGGAATAAAAGGAATTTTTACAGCACATGGAGCCTCCATTGAAGATATTAAATGTAACCCTACTCTAAAAGAACTCGCAGAAAATGGTGTATTTGAAAAGATTATTTTTTTAAGTGACAAAAGGGAAAAAGGAGAAGTGCAAAAAGTATATTGTCTAAATAAAATAGAAAAACAATATGTTTTATGTGAGAATAGTTAAAAAAGAAAAAAGGAAGGAAGAAGAGAAGAAACAAGAGAAGAAAGAAAGTATTCTTTCCTTCTTTTTTTGTTCTAAAAAAAATCCTACAGCATATAATTAATTGAGAAAAGAAAAAGGACAAGGTATAAAAATGCAAATGATAAAATATGGTATTTTGGTACTTCTTTTTGCTTCTAGTAGTTATATAGGAAGATTAATAGCAAAGAAATACCAAGCTAGAGTCAAAGAACTAAAAGAAATAAAAGCTTCTCTTGCTATTTTTTCTACCAAAATCAAATTTACCTATGAGCCAATACCACAAATCTTTACAGAATTAGGAAATAGAGAAAAAAGCAATATCAGTCAACTCTTTCAAACAACGGTGCAAAAAATGAAAGAATTGCCAGCAGGGCAGGCTTGGATAGAAGCGCTAGAAAAAGTGGATACCAACTTAAAAGAAGAAGACAAGGAAGTATTAACTAGTTTAAGTAATTTACTTGGAAAAGTAGATTTAGAAGGACAACTTAGCGAAATTGAATTAGTAGATCATTTCTTAGATAAACAAATAGAAATAGCACAAGAAGAAAGAAAAAAGAATGAAAAAATGTATCAAACATTAGGAATTACCGTAGGGTTAGCAATGGTTATTATTTTTTTATAAGGAAAATAATGCAAAGGATAGTAATGCAAAAGAAAATTAATGCAAAAGAAAATGATGCAAGGGATAGCAATGCAAAAGAAAAGAAAATAAGAAAGGAAAACAAAATGGATATCAATTTATTATTTAAAATAGCGGCAATTGGAATATTAGTAGCAGTATTACATCAAGTCTTAGTACGTGCGGGAAGAGAAGATCAAGCAATGATGACAACATTAGCAGGTTTAGTTATTGTTTTAAGTATGGTAATTAAAGAAATTAGTACTTTGTTTGATACAGTAAGAACCATTTTCGGCTTGTAATGTCTCATAAGGGACGTTTTCTAAAGGAGCATCTGTCCCTTTTGCGACATAATAAAAAGAGAGGAAAACCAAAATAATGGAAATTATAAAGATTATACGGGATAGGACTAGTTGCTTTAATTTTAATTATTCTATTAAAACAATATAAACCAGAATATGTTCTTTATATATCGTTACTTGCAGGAGCTTTTATTCTTACCTTAACTTTTTCGAAAATAGCGGGAATTATTGAATTACTAAACACTTTAGCAGGAAAAGTTTCGATTCATCAAGAATTTATTGCAATCTTAATTAAAATTACAGGAATTGCTATTTTAACAGAATTTGCAGTAAGCATTTGTAAAGATTCTGGAGAAAGTGCTATTGCCAGTAAAATCGATATGGGAGGGAAAGTTATCATGATTTCTATGTCTATTCCCATTATCGCAGGACTTTTAGAGACAATACTAAAAATTTTACCATAAGAAAAAAGAAAAATGTCCCAAAAGGGACAGATGTCCCTTTAGAAAACGTCCCTAATGGGACATTGAGGAGCTACCAATGAAAAAAAGAAGAATTTTGATTGTTCTGCTGTTTATTCTTTTTTCTCTTCCTACCAGTTGTTTAGCAGAAAAAAGTTTAGCAGAAAAAATTTCGCAAGAAAAAGGTTCACAAGAAGAAATTTCACAAGAAGACATTTTAGAAGTACAACAGAAAACGATGAATTTGAACCAATTTATAGAAGAAGCAAAGAAGTACACAGCAAATATCTTTCAAGATACAGATTATCAGGAATTATTGAATTCTGCTATAACAGGAAATATTGATAATGCTAAAATAGGGAAGAGTTTTTTCAATGTGCTAGGAAAAGAAACACTGGGCTCTATGAAAACAATTGCTAGTATTATGATTGTAATTATTATGCATAGTATTTTAAGGAGCATTGCGGAAGGTTTAGGAAACGAAGGTATTTCTAAAATTGGCTATTATGTACAATATATTTTAATTGTTAGCCTTATTATGAGTAATTTTACAGATGTTATTACAATGGTTGAAAATTCAATTTCTAACTTGGTTGCTTTTTCGAATACGCTTATTCCTATTTTAATTACTTTAGTTTTAACAACAGGAAATGTAGTTTCAGCTAATTTATTACAGCCAATTTTACTTTTTCTTGTTACATTTATCGGAAATTTTATAAGGAATCTTATTCTTCCTTTTGTATTAGCTTCTACCGTATTAGGAATTATTTCGAAAGTATCTCCTTATGCATCCTTAGAAAAATTAACAAAATTCTTTAAATCTAGTATTGTTTGGACCTTAGGAGTTATCTTAACACTATTTGTTAGCCTATTATCTGTAGAAGGAAGTTTAAGTAGTTGCGTAGATGGCATTACAGCAAAAACTGCTAAGGCTGCTGTATCAAGCTTTGTCCCTGTTGTAGGAAAAATTTTAGGAGATGCAGTAGATACCGTCATTGGTTGTACATCTATCTTAAAAAATGCAGTAGGAATAGTGGGTGTGATTGTTATTTTAGGAATTTGCATAACACCTATTATCAAACTGGTTATGCTAATGCTCACTTATTACATAGGTTCTGCTATTTGTGAACCAATTGCAGAAGAAAAAATTGTAAAATTACTTAGCCAAATGGGAGATACGTTTAAGGTGTTACTTGCGATTCTGTGCAGTTTATCCGTTTTGCTTATTATTGGAACTACTTTGGTAATGAAAATTTCAAATAGTGGGTTAATGTATCGATAGGAGAAAAAATGGAATTTCTAAATTCATGGTTACAAGGAATTATTATTGCGGTAATCGTTTCTACTATTATAGAAATGATTTTACCAAATGGAAATAATAAAAAATATATAAAAGTAGTATTAGGCATATATGTTGTATTTAATATTATTACGCCAATTATCAATCAATTTTTTGATTCGGATTTTGAACTTTCTTCTCTTTTTCGTATGGAAGAATATGCAAAAAAGATAGAAGAATACCAAGTAGATACAAAAACTATACAGGAAAGCAATATTATTCAAGAGGTATATGTATCCAACTTAAAAAAAGATATAGAAGAAAAGCTAAAAGAAAAAGGGTATCAAACAAAACAAATAGAAATTGAAATGGAAAATAAGGAAACTTATGCGATTCAAAAGATTATACTTTCTCTTATAAAAGCAAAAGAAAAGGAAGAAAAGAAAGGAAACATAAAGAAAATTGAAACTGTTACCATTCAAATAGGCCAAGAGAAAGAAGAAAAGCAAGAGCAAACCTTAACCGAGCATGAAAAACAAGAGCTAAAACAATATTTTCTCTCCACTTATCAAATAAGCGAAGAGCAGATTCAAATTAATTAAAACACAAAAGAAAGAAGGAAAAGATATGTTAGAAGAGCAAAAAAAGAAGTTAAAAGAAATGTTTTCTTGGAAGCCAGAAGAAAACAACAAAAGAAAAATAGAAAATATAGTAGTTTTTATGGTTCTTTTAATTATTACGGTTATTATCATTAATAGTGTTTGGAATAATAAGCAAGAAGAAAAAAAGCAACAAAATGATATAGATAAGGTTTTAGCAGAGAAGAATAAAGAACAAATCACAGAAGAGCAAGTAAACACCACACAACTAGAGCAAAAATTAAAAAATATTTTAGAAAAAATAGAAGGAGTAGGAAAAGTAGAAGTATTGCTTACTTATTCGCAAAGTAGCCAAACAATGGCTATGTATAACGAAGATAATAGTAAAAGTGATACCGAAGAAACCGATACGCGGACGGCGGAAATAGAAAAATAAGCCAAACTACTAGTAAAAAAGAAGTAATTTATCAAGAAATTAATGGAGAAAAAATTCCAGTAACCAAAAGTACACTAACACCAACTATAGAAGGAGCAATTGTAACAGCTATTCGGAGCAAACAACAGTAATGTAAAAACCAATATTGTGCAAGCAGTAGAAGCAGCAACAGGACTTGCTACACATAAAATTCAAGTTTTCGAAATGGCAAATGAAAGGAACGAGGAGGAAGTATGAAAGGATTGAAAAGAAATCAAATTATTATTTTAGTAATTGCCTTAATGTTAGTTTCGGCAGGTTATTTGAACTATACGACAAGAGAAAACCAAAACTTATTGCCTACTAGTGCACAACAGGAAGAGGAATATGCAGGCATTGGAGATGCAAAATTGGTAGCTAGCAATGCTATCATAGAAACAAATGAGCAAAGTAGTAGCTTAGTGCCAAATAATACTATAGAAGAAGAACAAAACGAAACCATTACTACTACTACGAGTAGTAACACAAAACAAGACACAGACGGCTACTTTTCCACTTCACGCCTAAATCGCGAAACGATGTATTCGCAAATGATAGAAAGCTATCAAAAAATATTAGAAAATACCTCTATTAGTGAAACACAAAAATCGATTGCACAAACAGAAATACAAAATATAAACCAAATAAAAAATAAAATTATGATTTGTGAAAATTTAATTAAAACCAAAGGAATAGAAGATTTGGTTATGTTTGTAAATGACAAAAGTGTGAGTGTGGTAATACGAGCAGATAAATTACAACAAGAACAAATTGCACAAATTCAAAATATTATTGCAAGAGAAATGCAAATAGAAATAGGAGATATTCATATAAGTAACAAATAAAAAATTTAATAAAATCACTTGTAAAAAATAAAATAATTGATATAATAAGTAACGTGTTAAAAAAGAAAATAAATGGGAGGAAAAATTATGGTAAAAAAAGTAGCAATATTAGCAAATGGAGGAGATGTATCAGGGTTTAATGCAGTAATTCGTGCTATTGTAAAAACAGCAGAAAACAATGGGGTAGAATGTTATGGCTTTATAGATGGATATCGCGGTTTATTGAAAAATGAATATATTCAATTAAGCAGTGCAAACACTGCATCTGGTATATTGCAAAAAGGTGGTTCTATTATTTCATCTTCTACGAATGCTAATGTATTTCATTATAAAGTAGTAGATGAAGAGGGCAATGTAACTTATCAAGATTTATCAGAACAATGTGTACAAAATGTAAAAGACGACGGTTTTGATTGTATTTTTACATTAGGAGGAGATAGTACCCAAAAATCTGCAAGAGATTTTTCACTAAGAGGAATTCATGTTATTGGGGTACCAAAAACCATTGACAACGATGTAGCATGTACGGATATTACTTTTGGTTATAACACAGCAGTATCCGTTGCAACAGAAGCATTAGATAGACTTCATACAACCGCAGAAACACATCATAGAATTATGGTATTAGAAGTAATGGGAAGAGAGGCAGGATGGATTGCTTTAGAGTCTGCTATTGCAGGTGGAGCAGATGTAGCTTTAATTCCAGAAATTCCTTACGACATTGAAAAAGCAGCACAAGCTATTAAAGAAAGACAAAAAATTGGAAAGAACTTTAGCATTGTTGTAGTATCAGAAGGTGCATTTCCAAAAGGAGGAGATGTTTCTATTGCACACGAAAGAGATGGAGGAGAAGGTGTTATTAACATTCAACTTGGTGGTGCAGGAGAAAAAGTAGCAAAAGAATTAGAAAAATTAACAGGACTAACAGCAAGGTGTACCGTGCTTGGCTATATGCAAAGAGGAGGAACGCCAACCGCATTTGATCGTGTACTTTCTACAAAATATGGTTCGAAAGCAATGGAATTAGCTTTAGAAGGAAAATTTAATGTGTTAACCGTTATTAAAAATGGAAAATTAGACTATGTAGATTTAGAAGAAGTAGTAGGAAACAATAAAGAAATTGGTGCTGTACAAGGAGGAACCAAAGAAAGTAATGTAAGAATTGTAACTATGGATCACGACTTAGTAAAAACGGCAAGAGATATAGGAATCAATTTAGGAGACTAAAAGAGCAGTTCTTTCTGCTCTTTTTTTTAGGAGATGAAAAAAGGGATTGAAATTCCTTCTATTTTTTGGTAAAATAAGAAAAATATTCAAAACGAGGAGAAAAGAATGTTAGATTTTAAAGAAGAAATAGCACAAGCTTTGCAAAAAGCAACAGGGTTAGAAAAAGAAGAATTGAAAAGTTATATGGAAGTGCCAAAAGATGCGACTATGGGAGATTATGCATTTGCTTGCTTCAAACTGGCAAAAACCTTCAAAAAAGCTCCCCCAATAATTGCACAAGAAATAAAAGAAAAATTACAAATAGAGGAAACTACCATAGCCAAAATAGAAATAGTAGGAGGCTATATTAATTTCTATGTCAATCCTACTACATTTGTAAAAGAAGTATTAAAAGAATATAAGGAAAAAAAAGAACAATATGGAAATTCGAATATAGGAAAAGGAAAGAATGTAGTTATTGATTACTCTTCTCCTAATATTGCCAAAACATTTCATATTGGGCATTTACGTTCCACAGTAATAGGAGGAGCCTTATATAATGTATATAAGTTTTTAGGGTACAACACCATAGGAGTAAATCACTTAGGAGACTATGGAACACAATTTGGAAAATTAATTGAAGGGTATAAGCTATGGGGAAAAGAATATAACATTGAAGAAAAGCCAATTGACGAATTAACCAAAATTTATATTAGAATTAATGAATTATGCAAAGAAGATGAAAAAGTCCTAGAAAATTGTCGTAATAACTTCAAAAAATTAGAAGAAGGAGACCCTCATTGTGTGGAGATTTGGACTAGGTTTAAAGAGTTGAGTTTAAAAGAATTTCAGAAAACTTACGATATGCTAGGAAGTAAATTTGATTCTTGGAATGGAGAAGCTTTTTATTCGGACAAAATGCAAGAAGTAGTAGAAATTTTAGAAAAAACAGGAAGATTAGTAGAATCAGAAGGAGCAAGAATAATAGAACTAGAAAATATGGCTCCTTGCATTATTGAAAAAACGAATGGATCCACTAGTTATGCTACAAGAGATTTAGCAGCTATTTTATATCGTGCAAGAACTTATGATTTCGATAAAGCTTTGTACGTAACCTCTTATGAACAAGTGTTACATTTTAAGCAAGTTTTTGAAGTGGCAAAATTGTTAGGAATAAATGAAAAATATACAAATGGTTTAGAACATGTACCTTTTGGAATGGTAAGGCTAAAAACAGGAAAAATGTCAACAAGAGA
>CANRFE010000056.1 GCA_947629805.1 uncultured Clostridia bacterium
TCATACACCATTCTTCAATGGATATAGACCACAATTCTATTTCAGAACAACAGACGTTACAGGTGTTATTGAATTACCTGCTGGAACAGAAATGGTTATGCCAGGAGATAACGTAGATATGGAAATTGAATTAATTACTCCAATCGCTATCGAAAAAGGACTAAGATTCGCTATCCGTGAAGGTGGTAGAACCGTTGGTTCTGGCGTTGTAGCTGATATTAAAGAATAAGGAAGTAAGATATAGCAAGGGTTACATTAATTTGTAGCACCTTGCTATTTTTTTTGTAAGGAATGCAATATTCTTTCTATTTACTGCAATAGAAAGTTATGCTTATTATGGAATGATTATAAAAGAATAATGGAAAAAACGAAAAATGAAATCACAGGTAATTGTTGCATTACAAAAAAACAAATGGTATAATAAGAAAAAAATGAAGGAAGAAGGATATGCAAATGAAAAAAAGATATTTTCTCTATATTGCCATTGCTATTATTTGTATTGTTGCTATTATAGCAGGAGTGTACTACCAAATATTTGGTGGGAAACCAAAACAAAATGTGAATTATAATGAAACAACCCAAGATCCTAATGAAAATAATGTAGAAGATCCAGAAGTATTAAAAGAAGAATTTAATGCTTTATTTGATAATTCTTTTGATAATCAAGGATACGATACAAGCAATATTCAAAAAATACAGAATTTAGAAGAACAAGATATTATTTATGCTGCTTATAACATCAAAGAAGAAAAAGATGAAAGATATAGTGTGGACATTAATTTACCAGTATTTAATGTAGCAGGAGAAGTAGCTGCTGAATTTAATGCTACAACCCAATCTGTTTTTGCTAATAAAGCAGAACAAGTTCTAAATCAAAGTGAAAAATATACTATTTACAATGTAGAATATGTGGCTTATTTGAATGAAAATATTTTATCTTTAGTAATAAAATCTACCTTAAAAGAGGGAAATAGTGCCCAAAGAATTATTGTACAAACCTACAACTATGATGTGGAAACAGGGGAAAAATTAACTTTAAATGATGTACTAGAAGCACGAGGAATTGACTTAAAAGAAGTAAACAAAAAAATTGAAAGACAAATTAACGAAGCAAATGAACAAGCAGAAGCAATTTCCCAAGCCTTAGCAGCAACAGGACAAAGTGTATACAAAAGAGACATTAATAATGCAATGTACGTAACGGATAATGTAAATCACTTTTTTGTAGGACCAGATGGACAAATTTACATTATTTATCCTTATGGAAATGCAAACTTTACTTCTGAAATAGACATTATTAAAATTTAATCTTAAAGGATGTTGTACATGGCAAAACAATTATTAATTACAGAAAAACCATCTGTTGCTATGGAATTTGCAAAAGTGTTGCAAAAGAATCAAACAAAAAAAGATGGTTATTTAGAATCAAAGGAATGGATTATAACTTGGTGTGTTGGCCATTTAGTCACTATGTCATATCCTGAAAAATATGACGAAAAGTTGAAACTATGGAGGCTTGACACACTTCCTTTTATGCCCAAAGAGTATAAATACGAAATTATTCCTAGTGTCGAAAAACAATTTCATATTATTGAAAATTTATTAAGAAGAGACGATGTAACATGTATTTATGTGGCAACAGACTCTGGACGTGAAGGAGAATATATTTATCGTTTAGTAGACCAAATGATAGGGGTAACTGGCAAGCAAAAAAAACGCGTATGGATTGATTCGCAAACGGAAGAAGAAATGAAAAGAGGAATTGCGGAAGCAAAAGATTTAGAAGCTTATAATAGTTTATCAGATTCTGCCTATTTAAGGGCAAAAGAAGATTATTTAATAGGGATTAATTTTTCTAGGCTTCTTTCTATTATTTATGGCAGAAAAGTAGCAAAGCAAATACAAGAAGAGAGAGCTTCTATTTCAGTTGGACGTGTTATGACTTGTGTACTGGGAATGGTAGTATCACGTGAAAGAGAAATTCGAAATTTTGTAAAAACTCCTTTTTATAAAATAATAGGAATATTTGGAGAGCCACAAAGTACTTTTCCAGCAGAATGGAAAGTAACAGAAAAATCAAAATACTACGAATCTCCAAAATTATATAATGAAACAGGCTTTCAACATAAGGAAGAAGCAAAAGAATTTATAAACTCATTAAAAGATCAAAAAGCCATCATAACAGAAATAAAAAAGAGCAAGCAAAAAGAAAATGCACCGCTTTTATTTAACTTAGCCGAAATTCAAAACGAATGTACCAAACGATTCAAAATAAAACCAGATGAAACATTGGAAATCATTCAAAATTTATACGAACAAAAATTGGTTACTTACCCAAGAACAGATGCTAGAGTTTTATCCAGTGCTGTTGCAAAAGTCATTTCAAAAAATTTAAATGGACTGGCTAAAAATTTTGCAAATGAAGAAATACAAGGTTACTTAAAAAAAATAGTACAGGAAAAATATTCTACGAATTTAGAAAAAACAAAATATGTAAACGATAGTAAAATTACAGACCACTATGCCATTATTCCCACAGGACAAGGATTAGAAAATTATAATAAACTAAAAGACTTACAAAAAGAAATTTATTTACTCATTGTAAAAAGATTTTTAGCAATCTTTTTCCCACCAGCAGAATATAATAAAATTTCTGTTAGCATTAAAATAGGAGAAGAAGAATTTAACACAAATGGAAAGGTCTGCACGAATCTAGGATATTTAACTGTTTTTGGGGACGGAGGAAAAAAACAGTTAGAAAAGAACTTAAAAAAGGATGAAGAAAAGAAAGATACAACGAATATCGAAATATTAAATATATTAAAAAAGGGACAAGAAATTCCTATAGAAAACTTTGAAATAAAAACTTCAGAAACTACTCCACCAAACAGATATAATTCAGGTTCTATGATTCTAGCTATGGAAAATGCGGGAAAATTAATTGAGGAAGAAGAATTGAGAGAACAAATAAAAGGAGCAGGCATTGGAACAAGTGCTACAAGAGCAGAAATTATAAAAAAACTCGAAAAGATTTCCTATATTACCATTAATACCAAAACACAAATTATTACACCAACTAAAAAAGGAGAAATTATTTATGATGTAGTAGCATCTTCTATGCCCGATATGTTAAATCCCAAATTGACAGCAAGTTGGGAAAAAGGGTTAGATATGGTAGCTAAAAAAGAAATTAAAGCAGAAGAATTTATGCAAAAATTAGAAGCGTATATTAATAATAAATTTAACAAGTTAGTAATAAAATTATAGAAAGAATTTTATTATCTCTTGCAAAAAAGAAAGGAAAAGTGCAATGGGAAAAAAAGTAGAAGAAATGAGTGAAAAAGAAAGAGAAGCATTATTAAAACAAATTTTACAAGATTTGAAACAAATTCTATCGGAAAATAGATATTTGCACTCGGTTTCGACTATGAAAAAAGCAAAAGAATTAGCAAAAATTTATCAGCAAAATGAACAAATTGTCATGCTAACAGCAGTAGCACACGATATTGCAAAAGAAATGACAAAAGAAGAATTTTTTGCTTATGCAGAAAAAAATAAAATACCTTTAGAAGAATTTGATACACAAGAAAAAGTGGCACTACATGGAAAAATAGGAGCAGATATAGTAGCTAAAAAATATGGATTTTCCAAAGAAATGCAAGATGCTATTTATTATCATACAACAGCAAGAGCCAATATGACTATGTTAGATAAAATTATTTTTTTAGCAGATAAAACAGAAGAAAGAAGAGAGGGAGAAGATGCTGAAAAATTACGAACAATTTTACAAGAAGAAGGCTTAGATGAAGCTATTTTGTGGGATATTGATTATTATACTATTCCTAGGATGATAGCAAAAGAAAGATTACTTCATGTCAATTCTATTCAAGCAAGAAATGCTATATTAGCTAAAAAGAAGAAAATAGAAGAAGCAAAAGAGAAGAATTAGAAGTAGAAAAATAGAGAAGAGAGTGGAAAAACAGTTTCACTCTTTTTTTTTATGCAACATAATATATAGCAGATAATTTATCGAATAGAAAATCCTATATCATACAAAGAAATCAAAAAGAAAGGGGAAAGAAAAATGTTTAGCTACATAATTGAAGGAGGAAAAAAATTAGAAGGAACGGTTTCTATTTCCGGTTCTAAAAATGCTTCTCTTCCTATTATAGCAGGAACCATTTTAAGTGCGAAGACAACCAAACTATATCATATACCAAACATTCATGACACACAAATTACCCTAAAAATTCTAAAACTTTTAGGCTGTAAAATAAAAAAAGAACAGAATAAAATAGTCATTGATACAAAGCCAATGAAAAAGACAGAAATTCCTGAAAATTTAATGCGACAAATGCGTTCTACTGTTATTATGGCAGGAGCTATGATAGGGAGATTTAAGCAAGCTACCTTTTCCTATCCAGGGGGTTGTGAAATTGGAGCAAGACCAATTGATTTGCATTTAAGTTCTTTTCGAAAATTAGGAATAAATATTGAAGAAAAGGGTGGATTTATTTACTGCAAATGTGATAAAATAATAGGAACAGAAATTAATTTAGATTTTCCAAGTGTAGGGGCAACAGAAAATATTATTTTAGCTACTGTTCTAGCAGAAGGAGTAACTACGATTACCAATGCTGCTATGGAACCAGAAATAGAAGATTTGGCTAAATTTTTGAACAAAATGGGAGCAAAAATTCAAGGGGCAGGAACGAATATTATAAAAATAGAAGGAGTAAAGCAATTAAAAGAAACAAGTTACAAAGTAATGCCAGATAGAATTGAAGCAGGAACGTATTTATGTATGGTAGCAGCTACAGGAGGAAAAGTAAAAGTGCTAAATGCAGAGCCGGAGCATATTACTCCAATTTTGCATAAATTACAGGAATGTGGCTGTAAAATTGAAACGAATGAAAAATTCATTACTCTAGAGGCACCTAAAAAATTAAAGGCAATTGATATAAAAACTATGCCTTATCCAGGTTTCCCAACAGATATGCAATCTATTTTTGGAAGTTTACTAACAACCGCAAAAGGAACTTCGGTTTTAGTAGAAAATATTTTCGAAAATCGATACAAATATACCCAAGAATTAAACAAAATGGGAGCGAAAATTCAAGTAGAAGGGAAAATGGCGGTTATTAAAGGAGTTAGAAAATTAAATGCAAGTAAAGTAGAAAGCCATGATTTACGTGGCGGAGCAGCTTTAGTTTTAGCAGGTTTAGTTGCTAAAGGAACCACACAAGTAGACTCCATTGAATATATTCAAAGAGGGTATGAAAAATTAGAAGAAAAATTACAAAGTATAGGGGCTCATATTAAAATAAAAAATACTTAGGAAAAAGAAGGTGAAAACGAAAGTGGCGAAAAAAATGAAAAAACCTAAGCAACATACAGGAAAACAACAAGAAGAGCAATTTTCTTTTGATAAGGAAATTGTCATTGGGGTAACCAAAAAAGCAGATACCAAGAAAATGCAAGAAACAAAAAAGAAGAACAAAAAACAATCCAAGAAAAAGAAAAAACAAAAACCCATAAAAGGAAAAATGGAAAAGAAAGTTCTTTCACAACAAGAACAAGAAACAAATCGAAAAAAAAGGAAAAAAGCAGTTTTTCTTATAAAATATGGAAGTTTAGCTACTTTATTATTAATTTTAATAGTAAGTGCTATGTTTTCGCCACTTTTTAATATAAAAACAATTCAAGTAGAGGGAAACAACAAAATCACAGAAAAAGAAATTCTTAGTTTAGCACAAGTGCAAATAGATCAAAATATTTTTAAATTAAGCAAATATAAAATAAAAAAACAAATCAAAGAAAATGCTTATATTGACGACGTAACCATTACTAGAAAATTACCTTCCAACCTTATAATTAAAGTGGAAGAAAGAGAGCCTGCTTACTTATTAGAGTATGCAGGAAGTTACTTATATGTGGACAAGCAAGGCTATTTTTTAGAAATCACACAAGAAAAATTAGAATTACCAATTTTACAAGAGGCATTAACACCTACAACAGAATTTAATGTACGGAAATCGCTTATGTAGCGAAGATTTAGAAAAACTACCAATGATTCTAAAAATAATGGAACTAGCACAGGCAAATGGCATTGCACCACTTATTACAAGAATTGTAATGAATGACGAAAGAAACATGAAATTAATTTTTGAAACCAAAGAAAAAACGGCCTATCTTGGAGATGCTACAAACTTAAATACCAAAATATTAACCATAAAGGCTATTTTAGAAAAAGAAGAAGGAAATGCAGGAGAAATTTTTGTAAATATGGACTTAAATAAAGAAGACCCTATGTTTCGTGAAAAAGTATAAAGGAAGGGAAAAAAGATGAATAAGAAATATATAGCAGTTACATTAGGAATGGTATGCTTTATTTTAACCATTGCTATTTGTGTACAAGTAAAAACAATTCAGAAGGCAAATTCAACTGTTATTGGAACTTTTTCGGAAAACGATTTGCGAGATGAAGTGCTAAAATGGAAAGAAAAATATGATAGCATATCACATCAGTTAGATAGAGAGGAAGAAAACTTAAAAACAATTCGTGAAAAATCCACACAGAACGATAGTACTTCTGCTAAAAAGGAAGAACAAATTACCTTAAATAACCATTTACTAGGTATTACAAAATTAGAAGGTTCGGGTATAGAAATGACACTAGCAGATGATCCAAATGCAACGAAGTCATTAGATGATATTTCTAACCATATTATTCATGATGCAGATTTAAGAGCTATTGTGAATGCATTAAAGAATGCAGGTGCAGAAGCGATTTCTATTAACGGACAAAGAATTGTTAACACAACAGCCATCACTTGCATAGGCAATGTAATTAAAGTAAATGATGAAAGGGTAACTTCTCCTTTTACGATTAAAGCAATTGGTTATCCAGAAAGTTTAGTAGCTGTTGACATGGCAGGAAGTTATAATGATCAATTAAGAGAATATGGCATTGTCATAGAAATAAAAAAGTCAAATAAAGTAGAAATTCCGAAATATACAGGAGCCATTTCTGCTAAATATATGACAGAGCAATGAGAGTTGAGGTGCATGTAGTTGGAAAAGAATAAAAGAGTCATACCAGTAATTATTGGGTTTGTTTGTATCATTTTAGTGGCGGTTATGTTTGCCCAATTTAGAATTGTAGAAGAAACGGATATTACAGGAATTGAAACAGCAAGAGAAGAAGAGCTACAAGACATGCTATCTAGTTTCAAAACAAGATATGAAGAAGTAGAAGAAAAATTGCTAGAAACACAGCAAAAAATACAAGAATATCAAGAAAAAATAAATTCGAATGAACAAGCTTCAGAATTATTAGATGAAGAATTAAGGCAAACCAATTTATTAGTAGGCAAAACTAATGTAGAAGGACAAGGTATAGTTATAACCTTAAGCGATAATCAAGAAGAAACGATTGAAGCAAGTGATTTGCGTTATTTAATTAATGAATTAAAATTAGCAGGAGCGGAAGCCATTTCTATTAATAACGAAAGAATACTCAATATGACAGAAATTGTGGATATTAGGGTAGACACAAATAACAAATATATTTTAGTAAATGAAGACCGTATTATTTCTCCTTATGTAGTAAAAGCCATTGGAGACCAAAAATATTTGTCTAGTGCATTGAGCTTGAAAAATAGTGGTTTCATAGATAGTTATACAAGAATGGGAAAAACGGTAGAAATGAATATTGAAGATAATATTTCTATCTTAGCTTATAGCGGTAGAAAAAATCAATTACAACTTCGTTATGCAAAGGAGGTAAAAGAATGATTATACTTGCCATTATTATAGGATGTCTATTAGGGGCATTAATAGGAATCAATATTCCTACGATTCCTTATACTTATTCTGGTTACTTAGCTATTGCAATTATTGCGGCATTAGATTCTGTATTTGGAGCCATTACATCAAGTTTAAAAAAGAATTTTGATATAAAAATTTTTCTTTCAGGATTCTTTGTAAATGCCATATTAGCAATGCTTCTTACCTATTTAGGACAGAAATTAAACATAGATATTTATTTAGCTGCGGTTATCGTATTTGTAAGCAGAATGTTTAATAATTTAGGAATCATTCGTCGTTATTATGTAGAAAAACTAGCCAATAAAAAGCTGGTGGCAAAGGTAGAAGAAGTTATTAAACAAGTAAATGAAGAAAAACAAGAAAAATAAAAGAAAAAAACAAAAATAAAAAAATCAATAGAAAAAGTTATCGCTATTTACATAAGAAAACAAAATTTGACTTTATTACAGATTTATTACAAAAATATTACAAAAATATAACAAATTCTATTGACTTTTTTTGTGAAATATAATATTCTAAATAAGAATTAATTTAAATTAAAAATGGAGGAGTTAACTTTGGCTATCGGTGATATTATTGTAGGAGTTGACATCGGTA
>CANRFE010000057.1 GCA_947629805.1 uncultured Clostridia bacterium
TCTTATATTGATTCCGAATATATACGCCATAACCCGGATGCAATAGCTTCTGCTATTATTGAATTAGTATGTGAAGACTTAAAATTTAAAGATATGCAAAATGATACTACTTATTTAATGTTAAATTCAAGATTACAAGAAAATAAGAAAAAATTAAAAACAACCATGCCACCAGCAAAACCAAAACACAGTAAAATACAGAAACATTTGGCAAAACCAAAAAGTAAGTTTGCAGAAAAATATAATGACAGAATACAATCGATTCGAGAAAGTGATAAAAAAGCAATTAAAAGAAAAGAAGCAAAATTAAAAGAAAAAGAGAGAAAAGAAAAAAGAGCAAAAATGTTAGAAACAAAAGAAAAATAGGAGGAAACTATGAAATATACGAAATTTAATTTGGAAGAAGGAATACAAAAGGAGTGGATTATTACCAATGGAATAGGAGGTTATGCAAGTTCTACCATTAGTTCCATTAATACAAGAAGATACCATGGCCTATTAGTAGCACCCCTTAGTCCACCTGCAAGGAGACATCTGATTCTTTCCAAAGTAGATGAAAGTATAGAAGTAGGAGACCGAAAATATGACTTGTATAGTAATATTGGAAAAAATTATATTACAAAAGGATACCAATATTTAGTCAGTTTTGAAAAGGAATATATTCCCATTTATACCTATCAAGTAGAAGATATTACCATAAAAAAATATATTTGTATGGAATATGGAAAAAATACGGTTGTTGTATTTTATCAAATTCTAAATCAAGAAAAACCAGCCAAACTAACTTTGACGCCTCTTTTAAATTTTCGTGATTTTCATAGTGATACTTATCAACATACCTTTCAAATAAGACAAGAGGAAAAAGAAAAAAAACTAAAAGTAATTTTAGATGGCAATTCACAAACACCAATTTATATGCATGTTTCAGAAGGAAAATATAAAAAATTGGAAAACGATAGTTTTCAAAATATGTTTTATTTAGAGGAAGAAAAAAGAGGATTTCGTGGGGAAGAAAATCATGCTATTGCTGGTTGTTATGAAATAGAAATAAAACCAAAAGAAAAAAAAGAAATTACTTTTGTAGCTTCCTTAGAAGAAAATATTGAAGAAATCAATGCAAAAGAAATCATTAGCCAAGAAATTGCACGTTTAAGTGGTTTAGTATATGACTCTGGAGTAACCGAAAAATTAAGTGCTAAAAAGCAAATACAAGACAAAGAAAATAGAGCAAAAATTGAATTTTTAAGAGATTATATTATTGCAGCCGATAACTTTGTGGTGTATCGTCCTTCTTTTGGGTTACATACTATTCTAGCAGGTTACCCTTGGTTTTTAGATTGGGGAAGAGATAGCTTAATTTCTTTTGAAGGCTTGTTACTAAAAACAAGGCAATATGATATAGCAAAAGAAGTTTTATTAACCATGATTCGTGATGTAAAATTCGGCTTAGTACCGAATGGATATTCTGGCTACGATAATCGACCTTTGTACAATAGTGTGGATAGTTCCCTTTTGTTATTTGAACAAATTGAAAAATACTTAATTTATACGCAAGACGAAAAATTTATAAAAGAACAATTTTATCCTACCCTACAAAAAATAATAGAAAGCTATAAAAAAGGAATTGATGTAGAAGAAAACAATATTTATTTAGACAAAGACGGCTTAATTCACAGTGGGAACGAAAGAATTCAAAATACTTGGATGGATGCTAAAATTGGTAGTTATGTAGTTACCCCAAGAAATGGAAAAGCAGTGGAAATTAATAGTATGTGGTATAATGCACTAAAAATCATGGAGGAATTAACGGCTCGTTTTGAAAATAAAACAAAAGCACAAAAGTATAGAAAAATGGCATTAGATTGCCAGAAATCTTTTGTTAAAAAATTTTACAATAAAAGAAGAAAATGCTTATATGATGTATTAGGAGATAGTAAAATAAGACCAAATCAATTATTTGCATTAAGCCTTACTTATCCTGTTTTAGATCCAAAATCCGAAATAGCAAAAGAAATGTTTGAAACGGTTACAAAAAAATTGTTAACTCCTTATGGCCTAAAAACATTAGCAAAAGGAGAAGAAAATTATGTAGAAATTTACGAAGGGGATAGCTTCAAAAGAGATATGAGTTATCACCAAGGTATTACATGGCCATGGTTATTAGGGCTTTACTACAATAGTCTAAAAAAACTATTGGAGAGTGAAAAGAATAAGCAAAAGCAACAAGCATTACAAAAACAATATGATACTTTTGTAAAGAATGTAAAAAATACATTTTATAAAGAATTTGAAGAAGGAAAAACGGTAGGTGGAATTGCAGAGCTTTATGATTCGAAAAAACCGTATGAGTCTAAGGGTGCCTTTCAACAAGCATGGAGTGTTGCAGAAGTATTTCGCATTATTTTAGAAAATGAGTAAAAGGAAAATCTTTCATGATAACAATAGAAAATTTGGAAAAAGAATTAAAATTAGGAAAATTAAATAGTTTGTATCTTTTCTATGGGCAAGAAACTTTCCTTTTAGAAACTTGCTTAAAAAAAATAAAAACAAATTTTGGAGAAAGAAAAGAAGGAATCAACGATATTAAAATAGAAGAAAGTAATGTAAGCGAAATCATAGCCAATATAGAAACACCAGCTTTTGGCTATGAAAAAAAATTAATTATAGCAAAAAATACAGGACTTTTTAAGAAAGAAGCAAAGAAAAAATTAGCTAGTAATGAAGATTTTACAAAAAAGCTTACCGAATATTTTAAAGAAAATAGGAAAGCCATACAAGAAGCGGTTGTTCTGGTTTTTGTAGAACAAGAAGTAGAAAAGAACGAATTGTATAAAGAAATAGAAAAACAAGGAATTGTTTGTGAATTTCAACCCTTAAAACCAGTACAAATAATGGCTAGACTAAAAGCTATTTGCAAGGCTTACCGAGTACAAATAGACGATGCTACCTTACAATATTTTCTTACATGTTGTGGAACAAACATGCAAGAAGGAATCAATGAAATTCGAAAATTAATTGAATATACAGGAGAAAATGGAACGATTCGTAAGCAAACTATTGATTTATTATGTAGCAAACAAATAGACAGTGTGATTTTTGATTTAACAGACAATTTGGGTAAAAAACAGGTAGATAAGGCATTAGAAGTATTACATGGACTATTGTACCAAAAAGAACCTATACAAAAAATATTAATTACACTATATCATCATTTCAAAAAATTATATCTGGTTAAAATAGCACAAAGAGAAAATAAAAATATAGCAGAAAGTTTGGGCTTGAAACCGAATCAATTGTTTTTAGTCAACAAATATAAAATGCAAGCAGGGTACTTTCAAGAAAACGAATTAAAGAAAATTATAGAAGAATTAATTGACTTAGATTATCATTGTAAAATTGGTAGTATAGATTTACAAGTTGGTTTAGAGGCAATTTTGTGTCGATATTGTTCTTAAAAAATTGGTATACTTTTTCAAAATAAGCAAAGACTAAAAGAAAAACGAAAGGAAGAAAAAGTATGAATTTTAGAACCGATTTAGCAGATGAAAGAAGAGAGTTATATCGCAAGGCTAACCAATTAGAAGAAATAGAAGGCATTGAAACCCAACAAGAGCAGGTAAGTGAAAAAATAAAAATAAACAGAGTCAAAATTACAAATGAGCAGGGAGAACAAGCTATAGGAAAAACAAAAGGAAGCTATATTACGATTGATATAAAAAAGATAAATTTACTAACAGAAGAAGAAAAAGAGCAAGCAGCAAATGCCTTGGCTAAGGAGTTGAAAAATTTAATAGGAGAGAAGGTACAATTTAAGGAAGATATTTTAGTAGTGGGATTAGGAAATGAAGAGGTAACCCCAGATGCGTTAGGACCCAATGTTATTAAGAATATTGAAGTAACAAGACATATTATTACGTACCTCCCACAATATATAGATGAACAGGCAAGACCAGTAAGTGCCATTGCACCAGGTGTTTTGGGAACAACAGGAATAGAAACCTTAGAAATTATTAAAGGCGTAGTAGAACATATTAAGCCGAAATTGTTAATTGTGATTGACGCATTAGCTTCTAGAAGTATGGAAAGAATTAGCTCTACCATTCAATTATCCAATACAGGAATTGTACCAGGAGCGGGAGTAGGCAATACTAGAAAAGAATTAACGCAAAACACTTTAGGAATTCCTGTCATTGCAATTGGAATTCCAACAGTTGTGGAAACAGCGGTAGTGGTTAATGATGCTTTAGATATTTTTATTGCTAAATTACAACAAGAAGCAAAATCGAATGATTATTTAAACAAATTAAAAGAAGAAGATAATTATGAACAAATAAAAGAAGCATTGCTTCCAAAGGAATTTAATTTTATTGTAACACCAAAAGAAATAGATGAATTAATTTTGAATATGTCATCTGTTGTGGCAAAAGGAATTAATCTGGCACTTTAAGAGTAAAGTACCAGATGGAAAAGAAAAAGAAGGAATAGGTGCAAGGGGTAAAAGATATAAAAGAAATATTTTGCCTTTGGACCTTCTTTTTGGTTATAAGCCAAAATAAACAAAAGAGAACAACAAGTAAAAATAGCGCAAAATAGGTAATGAGAAAACAAAGAGGGAGTCATAAGAAAATTAGGAACATATTTTGCAAAGCATAAAAGAATAGTACAAATTGTCATTGGTATTTTTTTGTTTCGGAAAAAATAAAAACAGAATAGAAGCAAAATACCAAAAGCACCGTAATCTACAGGTAAGAATTCTCCTACTATACTAACCAATATAACAAGTAAAAAACCAACTATTTTATACTTTGTTTTATCATACAAAAATAATGCGAACATACCTAGTAAAAAAGTAAAGAAAATATTTAAGACAAAAATAGAGGTAGTAAAAGTAGATAAAAATAACATAAAAGGAATTTGGGCAATGCAAGCAAAAAGGAATAATTTCAACAAATGGGCTTTTAAATTTTTGGTATGAAGATAGCCTTGAACTGCTTGGAAAGCAAAAATAGGGAAAGCAATTCTACCAATTAAATTCAAAAAAGAAAAACGCGCTAAAATACTATCCCCAATATGATCTGATAACATTGCAATAGTACCAATTATTTTTAATAGAAAACTTGTCATTTTTTTCACCTACCTAATTGTTATTATCTAATAAACAAAGAGAAAAATCAAGTAAAATATCTTGCATAAAAAAAAGAATTAAGATAAAATAATTTTAGGAATACAAAAGAAAGAGAGGAACTTTAGTTTTATGGCCAATAATGTAAAATTAGAAGTTAAATTTTCAGGAATTGATACAAAAGAAATTATGCTTCAGGCAGAACAAGTAGAAAAAATTCATCAAGAATTAAGAGCAAAGCAAGCAAAGGAAAATTTTTTGGGTTGGCTTACTTTGCCTACAAGTTATAATAAAATAGAATTTGAAAAAATAAAAAAATGTGCTAAAAAAATTCGAGAAGATTCTGATGTTTTCGTAGTCATAGGAATAGGGGGTTCTTATTTAGGGGCAAGGGCAGTTATAGAAAGTTTAACACCTACTTTTTATAATTTATTGCCAAAGGAACAAAGAAAAACTCCACAAATTTTATATGTAGGAAATAATATGAGTGGAACTTACTTAAATGATTTAGTAGAATTAATAGGCAATAGAGATTTATCTATTAATGTTATTTCAAAATCTGGAACAACCACAGAACCTGCTATTGCATTTCGTTTCTTTCGTGAATTTATGGAAAATAAATATGGTGTAAAAGAAGCAAGAAAAAGAATTTATGTAACAACAGATAAAGAAAAAGGTGCACTAAGAACTTTAGCCAAAAAAGAACGCTATGAAACTTTTATTATTCCAAATAACATTGGAGGTCGTTATTCCGTTTTAACAGCAGTAGGGTTACTTCCTATTAGTGTAGCGGATATAGATATAGAAAAATTAATGGCAGGTGCAAGATTTGCACAAGAAAAATATAGTGAAGAGAACTTAAAATATAACGATTGTTATAAATATGCTGTTTTACGTAATCTTCTTTACCAAAAAGAGAAGAATATTGAAATTTTAGTAACGTATGAACCAAAATTGCATTATTTTATAGAATGGTGGAAGCAATTATTTGGAGAAAGTGAAGGAAAAGAGCAAAAGGGAATTTTTCCTGCAGGTGCAGAATTTACTACCGATTTACATTCCTTAGGGCAATATATTCAAGAAGGAAGGCGTAATTTGTTTGAAACCGTTATTAACATTGAAAAGCAAGAAGCAAATGTACAAATTCATTTTGATGAGGACAATTTAGATGAATTAAATTATTTAGAAACAAGAACCATGGATGAAGTAAATCATAAAGCAATGCAAGCAACCATACAAGCGCATACAGAGGGAGATGTTCCCAATATAGTACTCAATGTAGATAAATTAAATGAAGAAACAATGGGACATTTCATTTACTTTTTTGAACTGGCTTGTGCAGTGTCAGGAAAACTATTAAAAGTCGATCCTTTTAATCAACCAGGGGTAGAAAAATATAAAATCAATATGTTTCAATTATTAGGAAAACCAGGGTATGAAGAAAAATAAAGTATGAAAATGCAAAATGTATAGAAAATTTTGCATCCTCTATTCATAAAGTTGTATAGCTTTAGGGATAAAGAAAAAGAGGGGCATTGCTATTAAATATAATAGCAATGCCCTTTTCGTATTTTAATTTTTGTTTACTCTATATTTGTCTTTCCCCTTTATATCTGTATTATCCATAGTTTTATTAGAAACAAAGGACATACTGAAATTATCCATTTCTTGCATAATCTGAGCAATAAAAGCAAATGACTCTGGATGAGCAGGAATCTGAATTATAAACCGTTCTTTGTTACAGTCAACTTTAAAATCTGGTAAATCTTCAACGGATGTAATATTTTGCAAAAGAGTTGCAAAAATCTTGTTGAATTTTCTCACTTCTTTAGAGAGAAAAGAAATCTTATATGCATCTCCTATCCTTTCCATAAAAAATACCTCCTTATAATGTACATTAGGCAATTGTTCCATTATTCGCACTTTTTGAATAGCATTTTTTCCAATTTTTGACACATAACTTTGAGACATGTTCAATTTCTTAGCAATCTCTTCCTGTGGAACATTTGCCATAAAATAAAGAAGAATGATTCTTTCTTTTCCTTTTAAACCATTTAAAATGGTTTTCGTTACTTTACTATACTCTTCTTTTACTATTATTTTCTCAACGAAATTAGAATTGGAATCTACAAGTGTATTTTTTAGAGTAAATTCATTACCTTTCTCATTATTTTCGATAGGCTCATCAATGGAAATGTTATTTGCATATTTGTTGTTTTTTCTGTAATACATAAAAATTTCATTCTTTATACACCGTGAAGCGTATGTTGAAAAAGTAGCATTTTTTGATGAATCAAAAGTAATAGCAGACTTTACTAATCCAATTGTACCTATAGAAACAATATCTTCGTAATCTGCAGAATTTGGAGTTATACCCAATTTCTGCACTAGATAATGCACTAGTTTTTGATTTTCTAAAACAAGATATTCTTTATCCTTGCTAAGTTTTCTACTCATAGCATAACTCCTTTCTACCAAGATATTAGTTTAAGACTAAAAAAATTAAAATACCTCCTTTAAAATACTACAAGGCTATTAGCTTATGTTGAATATTTTATCATAAGTTTTATAGAAAGTTCAATTTTTTTTCAAAGAAATTTCATTTTTAGGATGATAAACAAATAGAGAGCTATTCAAAGCTCTCTATTTGTTGTATTTTCTTTTATTATTGCCTGCGTCATAACTACCTTGCAAAATGAACCAATTTCAAATCTTGATACGGATACACCTCCTTGGAGTTTCCATCCTTTTTTAAGCATTTCATTTACTCTTCGCTCTAATATCATCGCAGAAATTCCAGCATCGCTCTCGCTAACAACAATAACCCGATAGTTCATTTTGTTTACCTCCTAACAATTGTTTTATGAGATTTTTAAACTTTGAGTATCTGTTTCTATGGCTTCTGAAATTGATACATTAGCCATTTGCATAAATTTTTACAGATTCCCGCAACAATAATTTTTGCCAGTTTTCCTTTAACATTTAAATCCTCCTTAAAATAATTATTTTATAAGAACTGTCTATATATCAACTTGTAAAGTAGGATAAAAAAATTATAAAAGCATTTTATCATATTTTATTGATTTTTTCAACTTTTTTCATTATGAAAATAAAAAAATACCACTCCTTTTCAGAATGGTATTTTTCTATCCGTTCTATTGGTTCAAACAGATACGTCGTTGGTGCTGATGGTGGGACTCGAACCCACAT
>CANRFE010000058.1 GCA_947629805.1 uncultured Clostridia bacterium
CAAAAGAACATAGCAATATTATAAAGTGGAATGCTTCTAGAAAAAAAACAACTTCCTAATGGAAGTTGTTTTTTCTATTTTACAACAATAATAGCATAACCAATAAATAAACCACTTTCTAAAACACCATCTATTTGTACTAATTTTTCTTCTAAATTTGCTTCTATTTTAGGAAACCACGCATACAAAAGAAAGTTCCCGTTATCTGTAAGAAAAGGTCTTTGTTCTATATTCGACTGTTTCCTTTCCAATTTTATAGCACCTAATTTTTTTACTTTTTCTTCTACTTGGTTTATTTTGTCTATTTCTACTTCTATAGGAACAGGATGCTTTTCTCCTAATTTTTTTACAAATTTCGTATGGTCTACTAAAATATAATTTTCCTGACAGCTCTTCATATTTAATTTTTCTTTGTATAAAGCTGCTCCCATTCCTTTTATTAACCAATTATGAGGATCTATTTCATCTGCTCCATCAAAACACCAGTCTGGTTTTTCTTTTTCTAAAGAAGTGGTTTCAATTCCTAAGTCATGGCATAATTTTTCAATAATTTGAGAAGTTGGAATCGCTTTTATTTTTAGATTTTCTTCCTTGCACCTTTTTGCAATTTCTTCTGCTGTTGCATAAGAAGTACTTCCAGAACCAAACCCAATTATATCTCCATTTTTCACTCTTTTTGCCATTCTTTTAGCCAATTGTATTTTTTCTTCTTTTTGTTCTACTTTATTTTTCCAATCAAATTCTTGCATATTTTTTCTCCTTTTCCCCGTTACTATTTTTCTTAAAATGTCCCTTTAGAAAACGTCCCTAATGCGACATTCTATTCTATACTTTTTAAGCTTTCAATCATATCAATTTTCTTTAAGGCAAAATAAGTTGCAATATTTACAATCGTAGTAAATAGAATGGTTAGTATAATGGCATAAATATAACTTAACAAATGAATTTCTTTGCTAAATCGTAAAACGTTAATTTCACAGGTTCCCATAATAAAATAATTTAAGAAATAGCCTCCTAATAGCCCTAAGAAAATGCCAATAATTGTTAGAATAACCGTTTCTCTTGTAACATATTGATACACTTCTTTATCATAAAAACCTAATACTTTTATTGTAGCTAATTCCCTAATTCTTTCACTAATATTAACATTAGACAAATTATATAGTACAACAAAAGCTAGCATACCTGCAGATACAATTAATACAATAACAACATAGTTTAAGGAATGCATTGCATCTTGCATCATATCTTCAATATCTGAGTTTAAGGAAATATTACTTATATTTTCTTCTTTTAATAGTTCTTTTGCCAAATTATCTTCTTGTTCTTTTTCTATAGTATCTTGAACAAATAACACATTGGTTTCATATTGTCCATAATATTCTTCATACAATTTTCTTGGCATGTAAATATAATGATAAATATAATTTTCTACCACATCTGAAATTTCTAATTCATGCTGGTTTTCTTCTGCGTCTTTTAAGAAAATGGTATCTCCTTTTTTTACCTTTAATAGTTGGGCTACTTTTTCTGTAATAGCAATTTTTCCCTCTTGTAAACAAATTTCTTGTTTTGTTTTACTATCTGCCAAACGAATTACTTCTTTTAAATTGTCTTCCTTTGGAATAATAATTTGCACTTCCTGTTCGTTTTGGTCTTTTTGCAATAGTCCTGCTGTCATTCTTGCTTCCACAATACGATTGATTTCTGGTTTTTCCTGTAATGTACCTACAAAATTTTCTAAATCTTGTATTTCGATTCCACTAACAAGCCCAATTTGCATATCATATTGATACACCTTTTCATATTGATTTGGCAAAATTTCCGAAATCGCATCTTTGATTCCAAAGCCTGTTAAAATAAGAGCTGTACAACCTGCAATTCCAAAAATTGTCATGAAAAATCTTTTCTTATATCGGAAAATATTGCGAACGGTTACTTTTCGAATAAAACTTAAATGCTTCCAGAAAAAAGGAATTTTTTCTAATAACACTCGTTTTCCTGGTTTTGGTGCTTTAGGCTGCATCAACTGAGCTGGTGTTTCCTCTAAAACCTTAAAAACTGTATAAAGTGTTGCACCAATAATACAAAAGCTTGCTAAGCCTAAGCCTAATAGTGCATAATACCAATTAAAAGAAAGAGAAATTTCTGGCATTCCATACATCATGCTATACATCATCCAAATAATTTTTGGTAATAGAACAAAACCAACCAGCATACCAATACTGCCACCTACGAAGCAAGCTAAACTAGCATATAAAAAGTATTTTGTAGCAATTTGCACTTTTTTATAACCTAATGCTTTCATAGTTCCTATTTGTACTCTTTGTTCTTCTACCATTCTTGTCATAGAAGTTAAAGAAATTAAAGTAGCAATCACAAAAAAGACAATAGGAAATACTTTTCCTAAATTTTCCACGCTTTGCGTATCTTGTATAAAACTACGATAACCCGTATTCGCATTACGATCTAAAATATACCAAGTAGGCATTTCGATTTCTTGTATTTTTTCTTCTGCTTCTTCTATTTCTTTTTCCGCTTTTTGTATTTCTTCTTCATATTCTATTTTTGCTTTAACTAATGTTTCTTTTCCTTCTTGTAGTTCTGTTTTAGAAGAATTGAGTTGATTTTGCGCATTTTGTAATTCTGTTTTTGTTGTCTGTTTCGTTTGTATAAAGGCTGTTTCTTGTTTTTCTATTTCTGCTTTTGCTTCTTGTAATTTTTGTTTTCCTAATGCTATTTGTGTTTGTATATCTTGCACTGTTTGTGCAATTTTTTCTATTCCTTCTTCTATACTTTCTTTTTGTTTTTCTAAGGTAGTTTTATTGCGTTCTAATTGTTCTTTTTGCACTTGTAAAGCAGTTTTTTCTTCTACGGTTAAAGATGTATTTTCTAATGCTTTTTCTATTTGCGTATATTGTATTTCTAATGTGGAAATTGTTTCTATTACTTTTTCCAAATTCGTTTGCAACTGTTGTTTTTGCAATTCTAAAGCCTGCATTTGTTCTTGTGCTATTTTTTCGGAATTTGGTAGTTCGTTTTCTTGCTTTTCTATTTCTTGTTTTGCCTGTTGTATTTTTGTTTCTGCTGCTTGCAATTGCTCTTCTGCTTGTTTTTTATTTGCATTGAAAGTAGTTTGTGCTGTTTGCAAACTTTGCTCTGCTTTTGCTATCTCCTTTTCTTTTTCTTGCATTGTATTTTGCGCTGTTTGCTTTTCTTCCTCTAATTCTGATTTTGCTTTGGCTATTTCTTCTTCTGCTTCTAATTTTACTTGTTCATATCTTGCCTGTTGTCTTTCTTCCTTTATACTTTCTAGTTGTTTCGTAATTTCTTCTATTTTTTTATTATATTCTTTAGAATCTGTAATATCTTCTTTTGTATTATTTAAAGTAAGATAAATTTCGGTATAAACTTCAGAAGAAAAACTTTCTTTTGGTAAATACATATTATAGTTAACTCTACCAGCACCCAATTGAGAAGTATCTCTTTCTCTAGAAATATAAAGTGGACTGCTCATTGTACCAACAATTTCTACTTGGCTTTCTTTTATCATACTATCCTGTGTTTCTTCAATAACAAGAATATCTCCTATTTTTTTGCCTGTTTGCATACAAAAAGATTTTTCCACTAAGCATTCTTTTCCATTTTGAGGCATTCTTCCTTCTAATAACGTAACTTGGTTTACTTCATCTAAAGATAAAACCTTTGTTACTACTTCCTCTCCTTCAAAGTGCAAAAGGATATCTTCGCTATATTCTCCATATACTTGCCTTACTCCTTCTAGCTTTGCTATTGCATCCCTATCTTCCTGTGTTAGTCCTAAGGTAGAAATTATTTTACTATCGTATACATTTTTCTCATCAAAATAACGATCTACCGTATTTACCATATCCGGAGAAGTTGCTCTTATTCCTGCAAAAAAACCTACCCCTAAAAAAGCCATCAATAAAATGGAAATAAAACGTTTATAAGTATTTTTAATTTCTTTTAAACTATCTTTTAATAATGCTTTTTTCAACTTTTCCTCCTATATTTTTTTAATGTTCCAAAAGGGACAGATACTCCTTTAGAAAACGTCCCTTTTGAGACATTACCATTCTATTTCGTCTATAGAAATGGGGTGTTCGTTTACTGTAATTTCTTGTGCCTTTCCATTTTTGAAATGAATGACTTTATCTGCCATGGGTGCAATTGCACTGTTGTGTGTTATGATAAGAACGGTTATGTTTTCCTTTCGACATGTTTCTTGTAATAATTTTAAGATTTGTTTTCCTGTTTTATAGTCTAAAGCACCTGTTGGTTCGTCACATAGTAATAATTTGGGATTTTTCGCAATGGCTCTTGCTATAGCTACTCTTTGTTGTTCTCCTCCAGATAATTGCGAAGGAAAATTTTTCATACGATCTTTTAGGCCTACTTTTTTTATAATGGTTTCTGGGTTTAAAGAGTCTTTACAAATTTGTGTAGCAAGTTCTACATTTTCTATTGCAGTTAAATTTTGAATTAAATTATAAAACTGAAAAACAAAGCCAATATCCTCTCTTCGATATTTTATTAATTCTTTCTTTCTTAAATTGCTTACTTCTTTTCCATCTACAAAGACTTTTCCAGATGTAACATAGTCCATTCCACCTAGTATATTTAGGCAGGTGGTTTTTCCAGCACCACTTGGTCCTACTATTACCACCAATTCTCCTTTTTCTATGGTAAAACTGGTATTATCTAATGCTTTAATGGTTACTTCTCCCATTTGATATTCTTTTTTTACATTTCTAAATTCAATGTATGCCATTTTCTCTTTCCTCTCTTTTTTCCCATACTATTGGTTACTATATCACATTTTTATTTTTTTTACTAGCTTTTTTATGTGAATTTTACTTTTTCAGTATTTATATAAGATTTATATAAGTATTTATAGATGCGCCTAAAAAAAGAAAGTAAATTACTTTCTTTTTTGCTTTCTTTTTTATTTTATTTTTTCTTTCCTATATAATTATTTTTCTTTCCTCTTTTTAGAACAAGATATGTATCTTCTATAAACATACTACTATCTACTATCCTATTGCTATCGGTTATTTTATCTCCATTTACAGAAATAGCACCATTTCCAATAAATTCTCTTGCCTCTCTTTTACTAGAAGCCGCTCCTAAGGCTACTACTATGTCTGCAATATTTTGCCCTGCTTCTATTTCTATTATATTTTCTCCTTGGAATAAGTCTTCAATATCTTTTTTAGATAAGTCTTTAAATTTATTTTGAAAGAAATGTTCCGCTAAGTTTACCGCTTTTTCATATTCTTCTTCTCCATGTAAGAAAGTAATAATTTCTCTTGCTAATGCTTTATGTGCTTCTCTTAATTCTGGATGTTCTTGATTCCTCTTTTCTAATTTTTCTATTTCTTCTCTGGTTAAGAAAGTATAAATTTTCAAATAATCAATAACCATAGAATCTTCTACATTTACAAAGAATTGATATAACTGATAACTTGATGTTTTTTCTTTGTCTAGCCATAGTGCATTTCCTTCGCTCTTTCCGAATTTTTTTCCCTGCGAATCCGTAACAAGTGGCATAGTAAAGCCATATACTTCGTCCCCTGTTGCTTTTCGAATTAAATCAATTCCTGCTGTAATGTTACCCCACTGGTCTGAACCAGCACACTGTAAGTCTACCCCTTTATGTTCGTGTAAATATTTAAAATCTAAGGCTTGTAAAATCATATAAGAAAATTCTGTATAAGTAATACCAGATTCTAGTCTTCTTCGAATAATATCTTTATCTAACATATAGTTAATATTAAAATATTTTCCATAATCTCTTAAAAAATCAATTACATTAATATCTTTATACCAATCATTATTATTTACTACTTCAAAACCAAAAATTTTTTCTACTTGTTTTTTTAAGCCCTCAAAGTTTCTTGCTACTTCTTCTTTGGCAATCATAGCCCTTTCTGTCGTAGGTCTTGGATCTCCTATCATACCAGTTCCACCACCTACTAATAAAATTGGGTGATGTCCTGCTTCTTTTAATCTTTTGGAAATTAGGAAACTTGACAAATGTCCCACGTGCAAACTATCTGCTGTTGGATCTGTTCCAATATAGAAAGTCAAGCCTCCTGCATTTAATTTTTCTTCTAATTCTGGAGAAGAAATATCTTTGATTAAGCCTCTCCATTTTAATTCTTCTACTAATGTCATATTTACCCCCTATTTGTTCTAAAAGTCTTCCTATTCCTATTGGCAAATTTCTATTGAATAAAAAGCACTATTCTTCTTTATTTAACTCTTCTAATTTACGATATTGATTGATATAGTCTATTACATTATAAGGTGTTCCTTGGAAAATCATAGTATATTCTTCTTGCCCATTATTAACTGTAGAATAAACTGTCTCTAAACAAACCTCTATAATTGGTTTTCCCAAAAAGTTTACTAAACCATATTGGGTTACTTTTTTTTCTTTTTCCTCTTCTATTTTAGAAACAACAATTCCTTTTATATCTGGAATAAGCAATATATTGTTTAAGTTTTTATCATCTGCTATACATCCAATGCCATCATATTCAATTGGTAAAATTAAGTTTCCTCTTTTATCATATAAACCCCATTTTCCATTTTGCTTTACAGGAATTGCATTATTATATAAAAGATATGGATTTTTAATATTGTTGTTTTGGAATTGTGTTGTATCCACTCCAATTTGATCATACTCCAAATAGATTAGGATTTTTCCATTTTTTTCAATAACGCCTTGTTTATTATTGCTCGTTGCTAAATATAAATTTAAATCTTTATCAATTTGTTTTAAGCTATCATATTGTGGTCTTACTTTAGTTTCTCCCTCTGCTGTAATAATTCCTACTTTATTTTCTTCTGTTCTTACAATAAATTCTTGTGTACTTTCAATAAATTCAATTTCTGTATATTTGGTTCCTACAATTTCTTTTCCTTCTAAATTAGAAATACCATAACGAATATTCTTTGTATTTGCATTCGTTTCTGTATTTTCTACATTTTGCACTACCATTAAATTATATAACAATGCTTTTTGATTTTGGAAATTAGTAGATACGGCTGACGTTGTATAAGCTTGTGTATAGTAATTTGCATAATAAGGCAAAGTATAAATCGTAATACTATTTTTTTCTGGTTCATAATAAAATTTCAAATTACACGCTAAACTAATTCCCTCTGCTGTAATATATAATTTGTTGTTGATTTTTTTAATAGGTGCATTTATGGTATAATATGTATAATCTAATTGATCTGAAGGTGTTTTATAAATAGTAGCAGAATCCTGTTCAAAGGTACAAATTTCATTTTCACTTTCTAAATAACATTGTGATGCATCTTCTGAATATTGTTTATAACCACCATTATAATAATTATAGCCTATGAAAGAAGCAATATCTCTAAGCGATACATAAACTGTATCTTGCTCATAAACAAATACATCATCACTTGTTAAAGAAACTCGTTTTCCATCTACCCTAAATTTAAATAGTTGTTGTTGCAAATAATAAATCGTAATAAATAAAATAATGCTAATAACGAACAACATAACAATTAAAATGCTTATCCATAGCATAATTTTCTTTGTTTTTTTATCTTTTCCTTCTTGGTTTGTACCAATAATTTCCATAAATTCCTCCTGTTTTCTTTTGTGTTTTATTTCCTCTACTTCTATTCTAACTCTTTCTCTTCATTTCGTCAATAACTTTACGTTACAGAAATCATAAAATCAATTGCTTCCAATATATTTGGAAGCAATTGATTTTGATAGAATTTTTCTATTATTGACTATATTATTGACTATATTGAATGGTATAACCTTCTACGGTTTCGTTCGTTTTTTGACAACTCAAGCTCCATCCAGTTTGCTTTGTTTGCGTAACCGTATGAGACCAATTTTCAACATAATCCCATACCGTAAAGGATTTCGTGATTTCACAGCCAGAAGCAAATCCGGTGAACATGAATCCAAGAACGATCTCTATATTCATATCTTGACTCATCATAAGCTTGATCATGATCATACGCTATATGTGTACAAGTAACATTCTGACTTGTATAAACAGGTGTATTATAACATTCTCCTCCATTCTGAGTATCTCCTATATGGGTATGTGTCTTTACTGCAATTTCAATTGGACCTTTTATCGTTTCTTTTGCATTTCCTGCATTATCTATCGTTAAAATATGTAAATACCAACTACCTACATT
>CANRFE010000059.1 GCA_947629805.1 uncultured Clostridia bacterium
TTGGAGCTACTGGGCAGAATCGAACTGCCGACCTACAGGTTACGAATCTGTTGCTCTACCAACTGAGCTACAGTAGCGTTTTCTTGTGTTATTATACCTTGTTTCTATTGATATGTCAATGTTTTATTATTTTTATTTTAGAAATTTATTGCATTTATATACAAATGTATAATATAATATTGAAGTATATTTAAATCATTATTTTTTAGGGAGGATTTTCAAATGAAAACTTTCAAAAATCTATTTCTGTTTCTAGTAACGGTTTCCTTTTTCTTTCTATTTTCCTTTACTGTCTATGCAGCAGAGGATATTTCTACTACCCAAGAGGAAGAAACCACATCATCTATTAATGGTGCAGATGCTACTCCACGGAATTGCAAGCAATTATCTGTAAGAGAAGAGCCTTCTTCTTCTTCCAAGTTAATTGTTACAATCCCTTTTGGGGAACATTTCACTGTAATAGAACAAATTGGTAAATGGTTTAAGATAGAATACCAAAGCTTTTCTGGCTTTGTTTTCTGGAAATATCTATCTTTTACCGAAGAAGAAATAACAGAAGATTCCAATTTAATAGGAAATTCTATTATTCACTATACTTCTAGTCAAAATCGAGATACAAATATTCGTATTGCCTGTGAAACGATTAACGGAATTATTTTAAAACCAAAAGAAGAATTTCGATGGAGTCATATTATTGGGCAAACCACTGTTGAAAAAGGTTACTTAGAAGCTCCTGTTATTGTAAACAAAAAAACAGTACCTGGTTTAGGTGGCGGAGTATGCCAAGTTAGTACAACTATCTACAATGCTTTATTAGATACTGCCATTACGCCTACAGAATTACATCATCATAGCATTGGTTCTGCTTATGCCAAACAAGATGCAACTGTTGCTTATGGTAGTAAAGATTTCGCTTTTGTGAACACTTATGATTTTCCCATTAAAGTAGAAGCTTATAGTTATAAAGCAACTGTATTTGTCAATTTATATCACGTAGATGAGCTAGAAGAGCAATAGAAAAAGAGGGTATTCCATATTGGGATACCCTCTAAAAATGGCTTTACACATTTCTTTCCTTAAAAATGTTTTCCTCTTTTGTTTTTATTTTCTTCTATATCATTATCTATAAAATAATCAATTTTCGATTTTTTATTTTCTGTATCTATTTCTTCTTTGGAATTTTCTTTTTCTTCCTCTTCTCCTAAATTGTCTTCAAATTCATCATTTTCATCGTTCTCTTGGTTTCTGTGTTTGATTGTATAAACAATAACAAGAACCAAAGCTAAAAAGATAACAATTGCTAAAACAATGTACAAATAAAAATTAATATCCATAGAAAACTGTTTTTTCGCTACATCTTCTTGTAAGGCTATTTTATTTACTTTAATTTGATACGTAACTTTTTTACTTCCATCTTGAGAAGATACTATAATAGTAATAACGTTTTCGCCGTCTTTTAAGTCTTCGTTTCCTATTATTTCTACTGTTGCGTTTTCATCGTTAGCTGTTGCCTCTATTTCTAGTTTTGTTACTTCTTCTACTTGAATGGTATATTGGTATACTTCTGGTTGAAACATTTCTTCTATGTCTGTATCTTTAATTTTCAAAGATTGTAAAGCAAGGTCTACTTCTTTTTCTAATCTAGTTACTTCAATCTCATAAATTTTTACTGTTCCATCTTCGGCACTTACAGATATCGTTACCGTATTTTTCCCCTCTTTTAAATTTTCATTTCCACCAATACTAATAGTTGCTTTTTCATCTTCTGTTTCCGCTTCTATAGTAAGAGTGGTAACATCATTTGTTACTTGCGTTGCATAAGATAATGTTGAGGAAGAAAAAGAAGGTACTAACTCTTGATTCTCTATAGTTAAAGATTTTAAATTTGCATTGCTAGATTTTTCTTCTTCTACAACTGGTTTGGTGGTTGTTAAATAATCCGATGAAATATAAGCTGTTTTTCCATTATAGGTTACTTTGCTCCATCCATTACTTCCCTTCCCTATTCTTACAATTTCTTTTCCTTTTTGTAGAGTTCCTAATACTTTACTAGAAGTAGTATAACTTTCTCTTACATTCACGGTATCTTTTGCATACACGGTTTCATTAACATCTGTAAAGGTTGGCTCTGGAGTAGTAGTTGTTGGTGGTGGATTTGGTTGTGTCACTGTTTTTGCCTTTACGGTTACCGTTGCTGTTGCTGTTGAAGATTCTACTGGATTTCCTTCTTTATCTGCCATATCTTTTGAAAAAAATACGACTTTATAAGTTTTTGTTTCTGTTACATTGGGAACTTCAAAAGTATAGGTTGCTAATCCATTCGTTTTATTTTCTTGCGTTGCAAAGGCTACTAAAGAACCATTTACGGTTCCTCCTGTAACACTTTTTAATGTAAGTCCATCATTAGATTGAATATCAATTGCTCCTGAGGCTACTCCTTCTTGACTATTTACTGTTATCGTTATGGCAGAATCTCCAGAATTAACGGTGGGATCATTAGTAGTAATTCTTGCAAAAGATTTTCCATTTAATACAATAATAAAGAATATTATGAAGAAAAGAACATATCTTATTTTTTTTCTCATTGTTTATTCTACACCCCCTAAATTCTTTTGTATTTCTATATCCGTTAAACCAACATATTCTCGTAATATAACGGTGGAATCTGCTGGTGTAACTTTTCTATCATTATTAACGTCTACTGCTAATTTAACAACATCGGATAACTTCGTTAGTCCTACATAAGCCCTTAATATAACGGTGGAATCTGCTGGTGTAATTTTTCCATCTCCATTCACATCTCCCAATTTTACTACAGTGTAATCTTTATCCTCTATAGCAACTTTATAACCTGTTCCCACATTGCCCGTTGTAACAACGTTTCCATCTGGTTTCTTTATGGTAATAGTTGTATTCGAATATTTTTCTTTAATTGCCTCTACTGTAGTAGCTGGCTCACACATTAAGTTTTCCCCTTCTAATTTGAAATTATCATTCTTCATGTTATTCTGTGGATTGGTTTCTGGTTTTGCTTCTACATTGGAAGGAACTACTTCTATATATTGTTCTCTTGCATCTCCTCTTGCAATATAACCTTGTATACCATTTGCTGTTACTATTTTATCCCATGTATAACCATTAGCATCAGAAACTCCTGCTTGTGTTCTTGTTAAAATATCTCCTTTATCTAAATAAGTTAACACTTTTTGATTGGTTCCTGGAGCTTCTCTTACTTTTAAGCCAGAATTACAAATTACTTTAATCACTTCTGTTTTTATAGCACCCGTATTATCGGTATTTAATTGTATGTATTTTTGTGCCACATAACCTTGTCTTCCATCTGCTAATTTTATTCTATCCCAGGTATAACCATCTAGATTATATTTTCCTTTTTCTATTCTTGTTGCCATTTGTCCTTGAATTAACATCGTAACAATACTTGTTCCAGTAAGTCCTGGTCCATTTCTTAAATTAACAGAAGTATTTGCCACAACCGTTTCATTACAATTGGTAATATCTGCTACTTCTACAATATAATTACGTGCCATATACCCCTTAGTTCCATCTGGCAAAACAACTTTATCCCAATAATAATTATCTTTCTTTGTATTTGCTATTTCTATTCTAAGTAAAGTATCCCCTGTATTTACTGTTGCAATTTTATTAGCAGAAATACTAGCACCGTTTCGAATAGCTACTTTATCTCCTTTTACTTTAATATTTTGCGTTACAATGGCACCATCTGCTGGTTCTTGGCAAAAAGTTTCTGGCATATTTTCATAAACTGGTATAATAAATTCAAATGGACTTTCAAATACACCTAACTCTTTATAGGTATCTCTTGGTTTTGCACTTTCTGTAATACAAGCGGATACATTTTGCATATATTGGAAATAGTATAAAGTTCCATCCGAATTATCTACATCAAATTTTTGTAAATATAAAGTATCTTGTCCATCATTAATATAATTACTTGCTAAAATTTTAGTTCCTGCTTTAATAGATTTTTCTGGATCTGTCCATCCATTTGCTTTTGCATAGTTTAAGCCATTAGCAATTACTTCGCTATTTACTTTGCCAGATGCTTTAATATTTAAAAAGTTATAATATCCAACATAACCGTCATAAGTTCCAGTTGCTGTACTACCTGGTGTAGCACCAGCTCCCTGTTCTTGCCTAATTCGGGAAGCCAAGTGATAAGGACTAATTTTTGCCTCTTCTGCTGCTTCATAAATAATTTGTGCATAAGATTTATCTAATGTTGCTTTTGTTCCATCTGTTTTGGTGTACGTTACTTTCTCTCCTTGCATATAGCCAATATTAGCAATAATTTTTTGTACTCCTTCTAAGGTTTGAATTTCGCCATTATAAGACAAATTTTCAAATTGGAAAATATAAGTATCATTTAGCCAATTTCTTGGATCCATATAATAAGAAACGGCTGCTTCGGAAGCACACCTCCACGAACTTCCTCCATGTGGTGTTTCTCCACATACGCTACATTTCCATGCACTAGACCTGCTAGCTGGTACTACATTTCTTCCATGATAAGCACTTGTTTCATTTTTAATAACTTGATACCAGTCTAAACCTGTATAAAAAATAGTAAATTTCCAAGTAGGATGATTTTTTTTTAGTTTTTCAATCAAGTCTTTATACCCTGGATAAGAATCTATTTTATCGGAATAACTTTCCCTTGTTTGTGCTGCTAATACTACATTTGGAGTCATAGATAAGAAAAAAGTATAAGCTAGTAAAGTTATCATAATTCCTATAATTCCTAATCTATTCTTTTTCTGCTTTTGGCTATTTTGCTTCTTACTAAACACTTTTCTTTTCCTCCTTAGCAATTTTTCTTATTTCTTTTGCTTTTTTGTCGATTTGATTATATCATTTGCTGTCTTTTATCGTCAATAAAATTCACAAAACTTACAAAAATGTAATATTTTAGTAATATAAAAAATCTTATACTTTTTTCGTATAAGATTTTTTTATGTTCTTATTTTGTTCTAGCAACAACATTATCCTCTATTACAACCGCATCCGTTTCCAAAGTTTGTAAATAATAATAAGAAAATAATAAGAAAGAATAATATTTCACTATCACAGCCACCAAATAAGTTATTAAACACCCCTCCATTGTTGCCACAACCACAGCCACAATTTCTTACTTCTTCTTGCATTTTTGTTTCCCTCCTTTTTATTTTATAGGATATAGTATGCAATTTTTCTTTTTTATGTTACAATAAAATTACATTGTAATTTCAATAAATTATTTTCCCTTATAAAAATTTCTAGAAAGGAAATAAAAAATATGAGAAAAATAGAACTACTTTCTCCTGTACGGAGATTTTGAATGTTTAAGAGCTGCTGTACAAAATGGCGCAGATAGTGTCTATTTTGGTGCTTCTAATTTTAATGCTCGAGCATCAGCTAACAACTTTGACCTAACCAATTTGAAAAAAGCAATTGCTTATGCAAAATTACGAAATGTAAAAACCCATTTAACCTTAAACACTTTAATTAAAGATTCTGAATTTGAAGAAGCTATTTTACTTGCAAAAAAAGCTTACGAATTTGGCATTGATGCTATTATTGTACAAGATTTAGGGTTGGCTCGCTATTTAATTGAAAATTTTTGTGATCTTCCTATTCACGCAAGTACACAAATGACTATTCATAATTTAGAAGGCGTGCTAGCAGCAGAAAAACTAGGCTTTCAAAGAGTTGTATTATCGCGCGAATTATCCTTAGAAGAAATTTCTTATATTTGCGCTCATACCAATATAGAAATTGAAACTTTTATTCATGGTGCTCTTTGTATTTCTTATTCTGGACAATGTCTATTTTCTAGTATGGTTGGTGGTCGTTCTGGTAATCGTGGACGTTGTGCTCAACCTTGTAGACTTCCTTATGAATTGGTTTGTCATTCTTCTTTAGAAAAAAACGCACCATTAGGAACCGATTATGCTAAAGAAAATAATGCGAAAGGATATTTATTAAGTACAAGAGATTTATGTGCTTTAAGTTATATTCCCCAATTAATTAAAGCTGGTGTCATGTGTTTTAAAATAGAAGGTAGAATGAAAAATCCAGAATATGTAGCAACGGTTACCCGCATTTATCGAAAATATATTGACTTGGCACTTTCTAATGAACCTTACCAAATAGATAAAAAAGATATAGAAGAACTTGCACAAGTGTTTAACCGTGGGAACTTTTCTTGTGGACATTTAGATAATAAAGCAAACCAATCTCTTGTTTTCCCTGAAAAGCCAAATCATGTAGGAATTTACATTGGACATATTGCAAATTTAAAACCCAATAAAGGGCATGTTCTAGTGCATTTAACCGACTGTTTATCTTTAGGAGATACCATTCAATTTGAAAAAGAGTCCACAAAATATACCGTTTCCGAACTTATGGTAAAAGGAAAAAATGTGCCTTCTGCTTGTGCCAAAAAGTTTGTAGAAATTGGAAGAATGAAAGGTAATCTGCATATTGGTGATAAAATTTATCGTTTTCATTCTAAAGAATTGTCCAATTTTGCGAAAAACTCTTACCAAGAAGAACATAAAAAAATAGATTTATCTGCTAGTATTACCTTAAAAAAAGGAGAACCCATCCAACTTAGTGTTTCTACTCTGCCTACTAGCAATCCTTTATTTCAGGATATTCATGTTACTTTTTCTTCTTCTGTCATTCCCATAGAAGCTAAATCCAGACCAATTGAAAAGGAAAGAATTCTTTTACAATTAAATAAAACTACCGATACTATTTTCTCTTTTGCTCACATAGAGGTATTCTTAGAAGAAAATTTATTTTTACCTTCTATTAAAGTATTAAATGAACTAAGACGAAATGCTTTAGAAGAAATATACTATATAGCACAAAGTAGACTAGTGAGAAAATCTCCTCCTCTTATGGAAGATACAAACATACGAAAAGAAAATAAGAAAAAAGGAAAAAAGAGTATTTCCCTTTTACTAAATCTTCTAAACGAAAAGGAAGACTATACCAAATTAAAAAAAGTAGATTGTGTTTACCTTCCTTTAAAATATTTTTCTAATAAGCAGTACGAAGCAACCATAAGTTCTATTTGCCATACCTTTCCTACTTATATTTATTTACCCACTATTATTAAAGCAAATTATAAAAATTTATTAAATACTGTTATTGAAAACTCTATTGATACATTTCCAATTAAAGGCTTTGTTATTTCGCATTTAGCCAATACCTTATGGATGGAAAAAATAAATGCCAAATATCCTGGTCGCTTTGCTTTTATTGGAAATTATACCTTAAATGTTTATAATCAGAAAACAATGCAAGTACTAAAAAATTTAGGAATTCAAAAACTAACCATTTCTCCTGAATTAGATATGACCACCATTCAAAACATAATAGCCAATTCTCCTTGTGAACAAGAATTAATTGTATATGGAAGAACTCCTTTAATGACAATGAATTACTGTCTTCTTGGAAAAACAAATAAGTGTTACCCTACTTGTGGTGCACGCTGTCAGGAACCAAAACAATATTTCTTAAAAGATCGACTTGGTCTTACCTTTCGTGTACTACCAGACAATATTCAAACTGTTAGCACAATTTACAATAGCAAAATCACTTCCATAGAAGGAAATCCTTTTTCTGTTTCTTCTTATCGTATAGATGCTTTAGAAGAAAATGTAGAACAATTAAATTCTATTTTGGAAACCGTATTAGCTGGTAAACGTTTAGAAGGAAAAGATTATACCAACGGCAATTTAAGTCGTGAAATATAGCACAAAGCAGAAAAAGGAAAGACACTTGCTAACTTTTGGCAAGTGTCTTCTTTTATGCATGTTTTGCACTTAATTGTATTAATAAATCCATATTATCATCTTTGGCTGCTTTATTCTTTCTTTTTGCTCCACATTTTTTGCATTGAAATTGAATCACATATCCCTTCTTACTATCTAATTCTAAGCCGATTGGTTCTAATATGCCATGACAGGTTTCTTGCCTATCTCCAGGGTTTTTATCTACATGTTTGGAATGTAAACAATAGGGGCAATGATTGCGACAGGAATACCCTAACTTTTCTACCTTTCTTCCACAATTTTCACAGATAAATTCTTCATCCATTTTGGTAAATCTTCTTTGCATACACTTCTCTCCTATT
>CANRFE010000060.1 GCA_947629805.1 uncultured Clostridia bacterium
TTCTGTTGCTACAAAAAAAGTAGACCAAGCTTGTACAAAAGGAATTATTGTTAAAAATACAGCAGCTAGAAAAAAATCAAATATGGCAAAAAAATTAAATGCTATGAAAACAAAATAAAAAATTGTGCACAGTTTTTTATTAAGAAAAGCATAAATCTTAGAATGGATTTATGTTTCTTTTTTTGTTAAAAATTACCTTTGCTTTTCTTTCTCTAGATATGTTACTATAAATATAGATAGTTAAGAAAGTCGAGGTCTTTTTATGAAAATTATACCTACTTTAATAAATAAAATAAAAAATTTAGATGAGAAAACAAAAAAAATTATGGAAAAAGGTTATGCGTTTTGTTTCTTATTATGCATTTTAGCTAGTTTTACGCTTTTTACATACGAAGTACTTTATTGTAATCCTGTGTTATTTTATATAGGTATTTCTCTATTTCGCACTAGTTTAATGTTCGCTTGTACTTTCTTTATGTGTGCCATTGGATTTGATACAATAAAAAAAGAAAGAATTTAAAACCCATAGGATAGGTATCCCTATTCTATGGGTTTTACCTGTTTTTTTCCTCCGTCCCCAAAAACAGGTTATTTGTTTAATTCCTCTAAAAACATTTTATTTAGCATTTGTGGATTTGCTTTTCCTTTTGTTTCTTTCATAGCTTGCCCTACTAAGAAACCTAAAGCTCTGTCTTTTCCTGCTTTAAAGTCAGCAATCGATTGTGGGTTTGCTTCTAAGATTCGATTTACTACTTCTTTAATTGCTCCTTCATCTGAAATTTGAATCCATCCTTTTTCTTTAATAATTTCTTCTGGATCTTTTGGATTTTCAAATAATTCTTCTAATACTTTTTTTCCAATTGCACTACTAATGGTTCCTTTATCAATTAGCATAATCATTTTTGCTAAATGTTCTGCCGTAAAAGGAATTTTATCTGCTTCTATTTCTTTTTCATTTAAAATTCTAGATACATCCGACAACAACCAGTTTGCTACTGCTTTTGCATTATGGCAAATACTTTGTGCTTCTTCAAATAAATTCGATAAATATTTTGATGCAGTTAACAAATTACTATCTTTTTTGGATAATCCAAATTCTTGCATATATCTTACACGTCTGCTCTCTGGTAATTCTGGTAAATTATTTTGAATCTTTTCTATATATTCTTTTGATAGGCGAATTGCTACTAAATCTGGATCTGGAAAATAACGATAATCTTGTGCATCTTCTTTATCTCTCATAGAAAAGGTTTTTCCCGATACATCATCCCAACGCAAAGTCTCTTGCTCAATTGTTCCACCTTTTTCTAATACCTCTATTTGTCTTTCTGCTTCATATTCAATAGCCCTTATAATACTACGAAAAGAATTCATATTCTTCATTTCAGTTCGTGTTCCATATTCTTGCATCCCTTTTCTTCTAACAGAAACATTGACATCTGCACGCAAAGAGCCCTCTTCCATTTTACAATCCGAAACTTCAATATACTCTAAAATCGATTTTATTTTTCTTAAATAAGCTTCTGCTTCTTTACTACTACGCATATCTGGTTCTGAAACAATTTCAATTAAAGGAACTCCTGCTCTATTTAAGTCTACTAAACTTCCCCCTCCAAATTCATTGTGGTTTAGCTTTCCTGCATCTTCTTCTATATGAATACGTGTTATGCCAATTTTTTTCTTTTGTTCTTCTTCTACTGCGATTTCTACATAACCATGCTCACAAAGTGGTTTGTCAAATTGTGAAATTTGGTAAGACTTTGGAAGGTCTGGATAAAAGTAATTTTTTCTATCGTTCTTACAATTGCCTGCTATTTCACAATTTGTTGCAAGTCCTGCCTTGATAGCGTATTCCACTACTGTTTCATTAAGAACAGGAAGTGCTCCTGGCATTGCCATACAAACAGGACAAACCTGTGTATTTGGTTCTGCCCCAAAAGTAGTAGGACAACTACAAAAGATTTTTGTTTTGGTAGATAACTCTGCATGCACTTCTAAGCCTATGACTACTTCATAATCTTCTTTTGCCATAATTAACACACACCTCCCTTAAATTCTGCTTGATATTGCTCTCTAAATTTTATTTTTTGCTCGTACGCATAAGCAGCATTTAAAATAACCTCTTCTCCAAAACGTGGTCCAATTAATTGCATACCTACTGGCATTCCTTCTGAATCTACTCCACATGGAATTGAAATTCCTGGAAGCCCTGCAATATTAACCGATACTGTGCAAATATCTGCTAAATACATTTCTAGTGGATTATTAGATTTAGTTCCTATTTCAAAAGCTACACTTGGTGAAGTTGGTGTTAATAAAATATCATATTTTTCAAATGCCTTTTCAAATTCTTTCTTTACTAAAGTTCTGACTTGTTGTGCTTTTTTATAATAAGCATCATAATAACCAGAAGACAATACATAAGTTCCTAGAATAATTCTTCTTTTTACCTCTGGTCCAAAGGCCTCACTTCTAGAATTACGATAAAGATCTTTTAAATTAGTAAAATTTTTCGTTCGATACCCATAACGAATTCCATCATACCTTCCTAAATTAGAACTTGCTTCTGCACAAGCAATAATATAATAAGTAGCCAAAGAATAATTTGCAATATCTAAAGAAAATTCTTCTACCTCAGCTCCCATTTCTCGATAAGTTTGCATAGCTTGCTGTAATTTTTCTTTTACTTGCTCATTCATTCCTTCTCCAAAAAATTCTTTTGGTATTCCGATTTTTAAGTTCTTTACCTCTTTTTTTAAGCAATTCGTATAATCTACTTTTTCTCTATTTTCCGAAGTAGTATCCTTTTCATCATGTCCTGTAATAATATTTAATAAAAGAGCGGCATCTTCTACATCTTTCGTAATAGGTCCTATTTGATCCAAAGAAGAAGCAAAAGCTACTAAACCATAACGAGAAACTAAGCCATAGGTTGGCTTTAAGCCTACTACTCCACAAAAAGAAGCTGGTTGACGAATAGAACCACCTGTGTCAGAGCCTAAAGCCCATGGTACTAAGTTTGCTGCTACTGCTGCTGCACTTCCTCCTGAAGAACCTCCTGGTACTTTGCTTAAATTCCATGGATTTCTTGTTACATGAAAAGCAGAATACTCTGTAGAACCTCCCATGGCAAATTCATCCATATTTAACTTTCCTAAAGAAATTAAGTTTTCCTCTTTTAATTTTTCTACTACAGTTGCATCATAAGGTGCTACAAAATTTTCTAACATTTTTGAGCTACAGGTAGTTTTTACTCCCTTTGTGCAAATATTGTCTTTTATTCCAATAGGGATACCTGCAAACTTTGAGGTAATTTGCCCATTTTCTACCTTTTCTTCTATTTGTTTTGCTCTTTCTTGTGCTTCCTTGCACAAAGTGGTAACAAAAGCTTGCACCTCTTTTTCTTTTTGCTCAATTCGTTCTACATAAGCTTTTGTTATTTGACAAATTGTAATTTCTTTACTTTCTAATTTTTCTTGTAATTCATGCACAGTTAATGTTGTAATGTCCATTCCTTTTCCTCCTATTATTGTATTACCTTTGGTATTTTAAACATATTTCTTTCTTTTTCAGGAGCATTAGCTAATAATGCTTCCGTATTTTCAAATACTTTTATTTCATCTTTTCGAAATACATTTTGGTTTTCATTCACTCCAAAAGATTCCTCCAATCCTTCTATAGGTGCATTGTTTACAATATTAGCAAAATTTAAAATATCTTGCAAATGCAATAAATAGGTGTCAATTTCCTCTTCTTTTAAGTTTAAATTTGCCAATTTTGCAATGTGCAAAATTTCTTCTTTACTTACTTTCATTTTTCTCACTCTCCTACTAAACTTGTGCTATTATACCCTTTTTTTTCGTAAAATACAAGAAAACTTATAAAACTTGTTTTGCCATATTGGTATTCATTGTTTTTTCCAATCTTTCATAAAAATCTTTTGTTTCTTCGTTTAATTTTGAAGTATCATTAAAAATGATAGCATAAATTAAATAATCTTCCCAAATAGTTATTTCTTCCAGTTGACTTTGTGATAACATAGAGTAATCTTGAATATAATTTTTCAAGCCAACTATTTTTTTATAAAGTTCATATCCTTTTTGTGTTTTTAAAAATTTATTTTTTTCATAAGCACTTACTTTTGTAAGCATTAAAATAAAAATTAAGAGAATACAAAAGCCCGTCAATAAATAGTCCCTTATACACATTGCATACATTGCTTCTAGAATACACAATATACTAAGAAACGAAGTAAGCCTATTTAATTTTCTTTCTTTTACTAGACCTCTTTGTATCGCTGTTTTTTCTATGGTGTCTCTCCATTGCTTTCTTAACGTTGTCTGTTCTTCATTTTTTCCCGCTAAAAAGAAAACATTTTCTGGGTGATTACAAAGTAGTTGTAAATCAGAGGACAATTTACTATTACATAATTGTTTTGTTCTTTGCAATTGATTCTCCTTGGTTAAGGTAAAATATCCTTTCTGTATTAAATACAGAATACTAGCAGTCAAATCCTTTTTTTCCTCTAAGCCATCCAAAACAAAACTTAGCATCGCTGGCGAATATTCGTCTATAATGTCACGATAATACTGAAAATTTATAGTTTTTATCAAGTTTGCCTTTTCTATTTCTCTTGTTTTTCTTTTTTCTATCCAAGCATGAAACAAATAATAAACTGGTACCAAAATAATAACAATAATATTAAAAAGCCATAAAATATTTTCTATTGTATAGTTCTCATGAATATAACAACAGAAAAATATAAATAGCATAAAAAGAATTGCAAAAAACAGTATAAATAAATTTTCGTTACTTTTCCTATCTTCCTTTTCTTTCATCTTTTCTTTCTCCTACTTCCTGTTTTTTTCCTCCGTCCCCAAAAACAGTAAAATTTCTTCTTCTTTTTTTAAGTCTTCTCCTAAAAAAGGAAATACATTTTTATCTTTTTGCATAGCAAGAAGTCCAATTTCTTTGTCATTTTTTAATCTGCTACTTGCATATTTTAAAATAATAGGTTTGTTTTCTACTGCTAATTTTACTATTTCTTTATCGTCTCGCATTTCTTGTGTTGCAAAGTATAAAATTTGTCCGCTTTGTTTTAGTCCACTAATGAGTAGTTCTTTGTCTTCTAATAGTTTTCCTTTTACATAGCAGTAGGTCCATCCTAATTTACTAACAGATTCGTATGCAATTTCTTTGTCTTCTTTCAAATTATCTGATGCAAATTCAAATGCTTCTGGGTTATTCTTTACAGCTTCTAATACAATTTCTTTATCATTTCTTAAGCTTTCCTCTGCAAATTCTAATAATTTTCCATTTTCCTTTACCGCTTTTCGTACATATTCTCGATCTTTTGCATTTTTTTTCATATTGGTTATTTCTATTGGTTCTGGCATGCTATTCTTCTCCTTTTATTCTTTTGGCTAATTTTGGTGTAATTCCTTTTATTTTGGTTAATTCCTCTATGCTAGCATTTTTTATTTTTTCTACACTACCAAAAGTTTGCAATAATAATTTCTTTTTTGCTTGTCCAATTCCTTCTATATCGTCTAAGGCAGAATGTGTTAGCTCTTTTTCTCTTAATTTTTTGTGATAGCCAATAGCGGTATCATGCACACTATCTTGAAATCTCGTAATCAGATTTAATAGTTCTTTTGAAATCTTCAGTTCTTTTCTGTTTTCATCCATTAAGGCCCTAGTTTGGTGCTTCTCATTTTTTACCATACCAAAAACCGGAATGTTCAAACCATAACTTTTTACCGCTTCTATTCCCGCTCTTATTTGAGTTATACCACCATCTACAAAAATCACATCTGGTAATTTTCCAAAATTACTATTTTCTTTTTCTAGGGAATGTTTTAATCTTCTTGTAATGACTTCTTTCATACAAGCCGGGTCATCTTGAGCATATACTGTTTTTATTCTAAATTTTTTGGCCAAATTTTTCTTAATATTTCCATCTTTCATTACACACATTCCTGCTACCATGTTAGTTCCAGATAAGTTAGAAATATCATAGCATTCTATTTTTCTTGGCATGGTTTCCAAATGCAATACCTCTTTTAGCTCTGTAAGAATATTATATTTTTCTTTATTTTTATTTTCTAGCGTAATAAATGCATTTCTTTCTGCCATTTCTACTAATTTTAGTTTTTCGCCTTTTTGCGGTGTTTTTATTTCCACTTTTCTTCCTGCCATTTTACTTAAGGATTCCTCTATTAACGCTTTGTCTTCTATTTCTTCTTTGAGCATAATTTTATTAGGAAGAATACTTCTTCCAATATAATATTGTTTTACAAATTCAGAAATCACTTGCTCTTCTGTTTCATCTTCCATGTTTTGCATAAAGAAATGTTCTCGTCCAATCATTTTACTTTTTCGAACAAAAAACACTTCAATACAAATTTCAAAAGCATTACGGCAAAAACCAATTACATCAATATCATTCTCCGTTAAGTTAGATACTTTTTGTTTCTCCGAAATACGTTCCATTGCCAATATTTTATCTCGTAAATAAGCTGCTTTTTCAAATTGCATAGCAGTAGAAAATTCTTGCATTTCTTGTTTTAATTGCTTGATTATTTTTTCTGTTTTTCCTTCCAAAAGTAGTATAATTTCTTCTATTTGTCTACGATATTCTTCTTTAGAAACATATCCTTGGCAAGGAGCTAAACACTTTTTGATATGATAATTTAAGCAAGGTCTATCTTTGTATTTAAAATTACGACATTGTCTAATTTTAAACTTTTCTTTAATAAAATCTACCATTTCTTTAGCAGCACCAGCTGAAGCATAAGGGCCAAAATATTTTGCTCCATCCTGCAATATTTTCCTTGTTATATAAATATTCGGATAATCTTCTTGTACATTAATTTTTATATAGGGATAAGTTTTATCATCTTTTAATAAAACATTAAATTTAGGACGATTTTTCTTAATTAAATTGCATTCTAAAATAAGGGCTTCTGCTTCGTTGTCCACTACAATATATTCAAAATGGTCTACTAAAGAAACCATATTTTCTATACGTTTTGTTTTCTTGTTTTTTCTGAAATATTGCCTAACACGATTTCTTAAGGAAATTGCTTTTCCTACATAAATAATCGTATCGTTTTTATCATGCATAATATAGACACCTGGTTTATTCGGCAATTTCTTTAATTCTTGTTCTATATCAAACATTTCCTTTTCCTTTCTTGTTTATTATAACACCTATTTTGATATGTTAAAAGTTTTTTAGTCTATTTTTCTAAAATTTTCACAAAGAAAAAGAGCAAAGCCAAAAGCTTTCCCCTTTTTCTTAAGAGTTTTATAATACATCATACGCCCAAATAATTTCGAGCAGAATATAATTAAAAAACTCTACGTCCACATCCATTCCATCTGCTTCTTCTTCACAGATTTCATCGAAATGGTACAACAAAATCGATTGATACTCTTCTAAGAGTTCCTTTTCCGAAGCGACCTCTATACGATCTAGAGCCTCTTCAAAAGGTTCACATTGAAGAAGATAAACTTCTTTTGAAATATACCCATCTGCCAACAAATTTGCTTCGTCTGTTAAAGCTTTTACGATGAGTTCCTCGCATTTTTCTTTCAATGTGAGTTCCTCACCGTCGCAAAAATGGCAGTCCTCTTCTTCTGAAAAGTTTTCGATTTTTGTTGTTTGTGTAGTTGTTGTAGTGGCAGCAAAAGCTGTTGTTCCACTAAATAGCCATACACTCGTAACAGCTACTAAGGTTAATAAAGTTTGCAGCATTTTTTTCATTTTGTCTTCTCCTTTTTCTTTATTATAAAATGCCTATACTTTATTATACCATATTTTGGAGATTTTGTAAACACACCTATATTCATTATCTCAAATTACACAAAATTTCTTACACTCTCAAATTAATACTAATTCCTGCCAAAATAATTAAAATAATAATGGTGATGACTAAACTTATTAATGTAATCCCCTTCTTATTGTTTTCTTCTTTTGGTAATCTTATTTTTCTCTTATTTTTCATTTTCTTTTGCTTCTTCTATTTTTTTGTTTTATTATACTTTTTAGTGTTTATTTTTTTACATAATATACTAATGCTTAAATAATAGTTT
>CANRFE010000061.1 GCA_947629805.1 uncultured Clostridia bacterium
TAGTAATAGGAACAATGACAAATAATGGGGCGGTAAGGAAAACCTTAAAAGCAGGAGAAAGTTATACGATAGCAGAAGGGTATCATGATGGAAACGGAAGTATAACTGTAAGTGGACTAACAGAGCAAACAACAGGAGATGCAAAAGCAGCAGAAATATTAGCCGGAAAGATAGCATGGGTAAATGGAGAAAGAGTAACAGGAAGCATGAAAAATAATGGAGCATTAAATCCTAATGCCTTAAATGCAGGAGAAAGCTATCCTATTCCAGCAGGATATACAAGTGGAGGAACAGTAACAACCAATAGCCTAGCAAGCCAAACGCAAGGAGATGCCACAGAAGAAGATATAGTAAAAGGAAAAACCGCTTGGGTAAATGGTAAGTCTGTTACAGGAACAAAAGAAGAAGTAATTACTACAGCATATTGTATTGACACAATTAGTTCCAATACAGAAAGCAGTATAACAGTAGATTGTAAAAGTTATGATGGATGGTATAATCTAACAAGTAACGATTTCTTTTTAACGGATGTTGTTTGCTATATGTGGCACTTTGCTGGTTCTGCTGCTTCTGCTCATACTCTTTCATGTTCTCCTAAACTATCGTATGATAATGCAAGTGGAGTATTAACAATATCTTCTGCATCTTCTGCTATAGCACAATACTATTATGTAAGTCTTTATAGTGCAAAAATTTGGATTATACCAGAAATTTTAGCTTAATATTTTATGGATAAGAAAATTTATTAAATAATATAAAATACAAGTTAACTATTATATAAATTATAATTTATTTTAAGTAAAAAAATAGAATCCTAGAAAAAACTAAGATTCTATTTTTTTGTTCCAACTGCTATAATTTTATTATGTGGATTATAAGTATCCTGAGAAAGAAGTGTTTTTGAAATTACTTCTCCATTTTTCTTTAAAATACGATAAGCTACAGACTTGCAACCATTGGAACCATTTTGAATTACTTTTGTTTGTCCTTTAGGAAGAGTAGGGTCTTTTTGCTCAATGGTTTTATATTTTATATATTGTGTAATATAAGATTGAATTTCTACTTCATAATCGTTCTCAGAGCGTAAACCATATATTTCAATTAAAATTTTACCACCCGAAACACTTGCTACTATTTTAATAGGGTAATCTCTTACATTTTTAAATTTGAAATCAGGTCCACCCCAAGAAACAGTAGCATCTCTACCGGCAGGAACATAACCAGTATCAAACCCGTGATTATAACGTTCTACAATTTCCAAATTAGAAAGTAAAACAGAATTATACAAAGTAGAGGAAACTTGACAAATACCACCACCAATTCCTGTTGTTACTTCGCCATTGGAGTAAACGGCTGCACTCTTAAAACCAGCTGCAGAGGTTCTTTGCCCCACTGTCTGATTATAAGAAAATACTTCTCCAGGCATAACAACAGTTCCGTTAATTTTACTAGTAGCTAATCGAATATTGGTACTTCTATTTACATTAGAAGTACTAAAATTAGTAGAATAACTACCTAGCAAATTTGGAAATGCTTCTATACCAATTTGACTAACCGTAACAGAAGGAGAAAGCACTTTTAATGGAATTTGACATTCTTCTCCTGCTTGTAACAAAAGTTGTTCAGCTTCTTCTAAAGAAATAGCAAAATCCACGCCATCTACATGAGGATACACAACATAAGGGTCTGTAGTATAATAGGCATCTTGTGGAGCACGATAAACTTCTTGATAAATTTTCTTTATATCCAAAGGGCTAGGTGTTTTGTATTCCATAGGAATCGTAATAGAATTTATAGAACAAGTTAAATTATTAATAGCATAAGCAATATCTTTTTTTAATTTACTTTGGTTAATAACAACTCCGTCTTTTCCTTTAGAAAGAATAATGGTATTATTATCAATATAATAGCTCGATTCCACAAAACGATCTGAAAGATTCATTTGAATTTCTGTTATTAAAGAATCCATTGTACTTTCTGCATAAGAAAAACCAGAATTGATATGATTGCCTACAAAAAAGGAAAGTAACACTTCATAATTGTTTTGAAAAATATTTCCTGTTCTACCTTTCTTATATGCCATATCGACACAGTCTTCTAAAGAAAAAGAAACATCAAATTGCTGAGGAAAAACGGTTGTTTCATAATCTTTATATTTTAATGTAATGGGTTGAGCTAGTTTTTCTTCTAATATAGGAGATACTTTTTCTAAGGCTTGTTCCTTGGTTAAGCCAGAAACATCAATATTTTGGATGAAAACATTAGGAATAATAGTAGAAGTTTTACTAACCAAAAAACCAAATACAGTAGAAAATAACAGACATAAAAATACCATTATGAAAAGAGCAAGAAGAACAATAAGCAAAGTTTTATGTGATTTTTTTACCGTAGGAACTTCTTCTTTTTCCTGTTCTTTTTCTACGGGAATAGATTCTACTTGTATATCTTGCTCTTGCTTGTTTTCCAACATTTCCACTTCTGCATCTTCCTCTAAACTTTCCTCACTAGTGTGTTTTTCTTCCATTCCAGTATTCTTGCTTGTGGTAGTTTTTGTAGGAGTCTTCATAGATTGCTTTCTTTTTTTAGCATTGTGTGTTTTCTTTTTTTTCTTTTTACTCATTTTTTTCTCCATTAAGATTTAAAATTTTACAAAAAACGCTATATTTCCTCATTCATTAAACACCAAAATTGATTTTTTGTAAAGAAAATTTGTATATTATATGAAAAAATTTTTTTTGTATTCATTTATATTTTTAGAAAAAAAGGAGATATTAAAAAAAGGTAGAAAAAAATAAATAGTCATGATATAATACAAAAAATGAAACAGAGAAAGGATGATGAAAATGACAGAACCAGAAAAGTTATTAAAAGAAAGTAAAACAGGCTGGGAGGGCATAAAAAAAGAACAAAAAGAAGAAATTTTTTCTTATTGTGCTAACTATATGGAATTTTTAAATAAAGCAAAAACAGAACGAGAAATTATAAAAAATGCCAAAGAATTAGCAGTGCAAAAAGGTTTTAAGAATATAAACGAATATGACACCTTAAAAGCAGGGGATAAAGTTTATTATAATAATCGAAACAAAAGTATGTACTTAGCTATTATAGGACAAGAAAATATAGAAAAAGGAATCCATATTATAGGTTCTCATGCAGATTCTCCAAGATTGGACTTAAAACCAAATCCTTTATATGAAGATAGTGGATATGCTTATTTTAAAACCCATTATTATGGAGGAATAAAAAAATATCAATGGACAGCAATTCCTCTTGCAATTCATGGAATCATTGTTAAGCCAAATGGAGAGAAAATAGAAGTAGTCATAGGAGAAGAAGAAACCGATCCAATTTTTACGATTACAGATTTATTACCACATTTAGCAACAGAACAAATGGAAAGGAAATTAAAAGAAGGAATAAAAGGAGAAGAATTAAATCTCTTAATTGGAAGTATGCCTTGTGAAAGTAAAAAAGGCGTAGATAGTGTTAAATGCAATATAATGTCTATTTTAAATGAAAAATACGGCATTACAGAAATGGATTTTGTAAGTTCAGAATTAGAAATTGTTCCTGCTTTTCGCACAAGAAGTATGGGCTTAGACAATAGCATGATAGCAGGTTATGGGCAAGACGATAAAGTATGTGTTTATACTTCCTTAACTGCTTTACTTGCTATAGAACAACCAAAAACAACAGCAGTGTGCATTATTTCGGATAAAGAAGAAATAGGAAGTATGGGCAATACAGGAATGGAATCTCATGTTTTTGATACTTTTCTTTCTGAAATCTTAAATAAATTAGGAATAAATAGACCAAATTTAATAGACAAAATATTTTGTAATTCTAAAATGTTATCTGCAGATGTAGATGCAGGATATGACCCTATTTATGCAAGTGCTTATGAAAAAAATAATGCAGGCTTTTTAGGAAAAGGCATAGGGCTTAACAAATATACAGGAGCCAGAGGAAAGACAGGAGCATCGGATGCAAATGCAGAATTTGTTGCTGAGATTCGTAATATTTTTGAAACAGCGAATATTTCTTATGAATTTGCAGAATTAGGAAGAGTAGACTTAGGAGGCGGAGGTACCATTGCCTATATTTTAGCCAATAAAGGAATTGATGTTATTGATTGTGGTGTACCAGTACTTTCTATGCATGCACCTTATGAAGTAACCAGTAAATTTGATGTATATGAAGCGTATAGAGCTTACTCTGCTTTTTGGAAAGCATAAAGAAAAGAAAAAAGGACAATGTTGTAAACATTGTTCTTTTTTGGCTAGAGAATATACATAATAGCTTGAAAAATTGCTAATAGTGTGGTATGAAATAAAGGGTGGAAAAAATGAAAAAGAGAAAAAAGAGAATAGAAAAAATTTCTCTATTATTAATTCTTAATATAATAATCATCTTAGGAACTTATTGCAATTTTGAAAAAAATAATATAGAAAATACAGTTACAAGTAGTAGCAAAATGTCTTATGAAATAAGCGATATTCCGGAATACAATGGATCCATTTTTATAGAAATTAATCATAATATTCCTACTTTCACTTTAGAAGAAAAAAATATAGAAGAAGTGTACTATTCCGAGTTAGAAAATGGAAAATGTGGTATGGCAATTATAAAAACTAGTTGGGAAAAAGCAAACGAAGATGAAGAAAAAGATGACTATTCTTCGATAATACCTTCTGGCTTTCAACAAAAAAAGTATAGTACAAACCTTGTGCCGGGAGGATATTTATATCATCGATGCCATTTAATTGCATGGAAATTAGGAGGGGCAGATGTAGAGGAAAAAAATTTAATGACAGGTACACAAAGTTTTAATGTAAAAGGGATGAAACAGTTTGAAGACAAAGTATATGCGTATTTAAAAGAAAATAAAACGAATCATGTGCTATATAAAGTCACTCCATACTTTGAACAAAATCATAACCTAGCAAGTCGGAGTCAATATAGAAGCATACTCCATAGAAGATGAAGGAACACTTCAATTTAATGTATATATCTATAATGTACAAGAAGGAATAGAAATTGATTATGCAACAGGAGAAAGTAAAATAGCAAAGGAGGACTAATTTTGGATTTACACTTATTTGATAGAAAGAAAATAGGGGGCCATATTGTCAATGAATTCATAGAAGAATTAAAAAAAGCACTAAAAAAGGAAGAAAAGAAGGAAATTACTACGTTAGAAGATTACAACTTATATGAAAAAAAGAAGATTTTTTTAGATAATAAAAGTAGAAGAGGAAATACTTTAGTATGGATTATGGATGAAGATTCCGTTTGCTTATCAGAAAACGGAGATGGTGGACCAATTGCTCTTGAGGAAATTAAATTACCGAACAATAGAAAAGTAGGAGAAGTATATGAAAAAATAGGAGATATTTATCAGTATAATGCTGAAATTACAAAGGAACTAAATAAAATAAAAAAATAAACTCTTCCAGAGAGCGCGGCTAAAAGAAGTTTATACTAGGAATTGACAGGAGAAAAACAAAAATATATAATACCATTATACAAAATAAAGCATTATAAAATTTTATAACTTGGTAAATGAATATAATAAAGAAAGGAAACGGGATTATTTGTTATATGAAATAATCCTATTTATTTTATAAAATGGATAACACAAAAAGCAACATAAAATTCATACATATTGGAATTCTAATAGTTGGAATTCTATTTATAGCATTGTCTATATTTCATACAAGTTTATGGTTTGATGAAAGCTATTCTGTAGGAATGGCAAGTAAAAGTTTTCTTGCCATCTATTTCATTGGTAGAAATGATGTACATCCCATCTTATATTATTATATATTACATATTTTTTATTTACTATTTGGTACAAACTTGTATATATATAGGTTATTATCTATGATACCACTTGCAATATTAAGTATGATTGGCTATACGCATATACGAAAAGATTTTGGAGAAAAAGTAGGTTTATTATTTTCTTTCTTTACGCTTTTTTTACCACTTAATTGTGTATATTCTGGAGAAATTCGAATGTATACTTGGGCAATGTTATTCGTAAGTCTAATGGCAATTTACGCCTATAGAGTTTATAGAAAAGCGTCTTACAAAAATTGGACTTTTTTTGCGATTTTTAGTGTTTTATCAGCATATATTCACTATTATTCATTAGCAACCGCTTTTATTATAAATTTAATATTGTTGATTTATTTTATAAAAAAAGCAATAGAGGAGCGAAAAAAAGACAGCAAGTCTAAAATTTATACTACAGAACTTAAATGCTTCACTATTTCAGCAATTTCACAAATCTTCCTATATTCCCCATGGATAATATGCGTTTGGCAACAAATTTTAGGGCTATCCAATGGATTTTGGATTAGTCGTCCAACTTTAAAATTATTTTTAGAAATATTTATTTTTCAATTCACAGGAAATTTAGATGTAAAATATGTAAACGAAACTATTGCAATTTTATATGGTGCAATTATATTAGGGTATCTTCTTTATTGTATTGTAAAAATGCATTTCAAAAAGGAAAAAATCGAAAAAAGGAAAACGAACAATGCAGGAGCATGGGCAATAGGTGTTTACTTTATGGTAATGCTATTTATACTGATTATTAGTATAAAAAAACCTCTTTTATATCCTAGATATTTCTTAACATTAACGGGCCTATTTATTTTTTTCGTATCCTTTTATATGGCAAACGAAGGAAAAAAATGCTTTACTTTAATAATAAGTGTACTTACCATTATAATTTCTATTACCGTTAATTATAAAATAATAAAAATAAACTATGCAAAATCAAACAATGAGCCGATAGAATATGTTAAAGAAGATTTAAGACCAGAGGATATGATTATTTTTGAAAATGAAAGTGGTAGTGGGTTTGTTCTTAGTATGCATTTTGAAGACATACAAAATTGTTTCTATGATGCAAAAAACTGGAATGTAGAACCAGCATATAAAGCATTTGGAGAAGATTTATTATATATTAAGCAGTTAGAGGAACTAAAGGATTATAAAGGAAGAATGTGGGTTATTGATGCGGATGATTATATTCTTTATAATAAATTAATAGAAAAGTATGGACAAGATGACATTACTTTGTTAAAGCAAAGTGAGTTTGAAACAGAATATCATGGTTATAAATATAAAATTAGCTTAATAAATAAAAAGTAAAAATCTTGATGAAGAGAAAAACGTTATATAAATCTGTATAGTGTTTTTTTGATGAAATGCAACTTTCTAAATCCGAACCCCATATTTAGAAAATGGAATAATGAAAACTTTTATTTGCTCATAGGGAATTTATCCTATAAAATAATTGTAAATAAATTAAAATTATTATATAATTTATTTAGGTAGATTCCCAGAATCATGGTAAAAACTCATAATATCTATAAAAGATAAAGGAAAGGGGAAATAAATTATGCAATATTTTAAAAAATTAGTAGGAGATAGAATATATTTATCTCCAAAAGATGTATCAAATGAAGAAATAGAAAA
>CANRFE010000062.1 GCA_947629805.1 uncultured Clostridia bacterium
ATTTATCACAGGTTCAGGAATGGCAAGAAATACAAGAAGAAACACAAATTGAAAATGTTAATAAATTACTTGGAGGATATTTTAAAATTCCTATTGCTAATCCAGTTGATAATACAAGTCTTATAGGTGTACCTATATTTGCAAATGCAATAGATACATTAAAAGAAATAGATAAACAGTTTAGTAGAACGTTATGGGAATATGAAGGCTCAGAGTTAGCGCTTGATGTTGATGCTACAGCATTTAAGAAGGATGCAAAAGGTAATTACATACTACCAAAAGGAAAAAAGAGATTGTTTAGAATGTTAGACCTTGGAGAAGAGAAATCATGGAATGTATTTAGTCCGGCAATTAGAGACACTGCTTTATTTAATGGATTAAATGAGTTATTACGATATACAGAATCACAATGTGGTTTATCATTTGGAATATTAAGCAAAAATACAGAAGTAGAAAAAAGAGTAGAGGAAATAAAAACTTCTAAACAAGATTATTTTGTTACAGTATCAGATATTCAAGGAGCATTGCAAACAGCACTAGAAGATCTAGTTTATGCAATAGATGTATTAATGATACTATATAAAATACCACATAAAAGCAATCCTAAATCAAGTTTTGATTGGGATGATAGTATATTAGTTGATAGTGAAAAGAAGCAATCTCAAAGCTTAATAGAAAGAAATGCAGGCTTAATTGATGACATAGAATATTTTGTACAAACAAGAGATTACTCAGAAGAAGAAGCTATTGCATATGTAGATAAAATGAGAAAAAGAACTCCTAAAGAGCCAGTAGAAAAAGAAGAATTAGAGGAATAGTATATGATAGAAGATAAAATTCAAAAAGCTATTAAGCCTATCATATCAATATACAGTCAAATAGAATTAGATATAATAGAAAGAATTGCAGAACATTTCAAGATAAATGAAGAATTTATAAATTCTGATTATTGGTACTTTGAAAAATTAAAGGAATTAGGAGGACTTAACAATGAAACCATAAAGCTATTAGAAAAGTATACAGGAAGAACAAAACAAGAATTATTAAAAGCAATGAATGATATAGGCATAAATGCAATACCAACAGAACAATTAAACATAGCAACACAAAAGGGGGCTCTATTAAATCCAGAGGACATAATAAATAGTACAAACATACAAAATATAATTAAATTTAGTTATAATGAAATAGAAAATTCATTTTTACAGCTAAACAAGGCAATACAAGAACAAGTAAGGAAAACCTATACTGATATTATAACGCAAACATACATAAAGACATCTAGTGGAATATATAGTTATCAAGAAGCTATATTAGAAAGCTTAGATGAGTTAGGCAATAAGGGTATATCAGTATTAGAATATCAAACAGATAAAGGCATAAGAAATTATGATGTTGTAGGAACTGTAAGACGAGATTTGCTATGTGCGACTAGAGGGTTAGCAGCAAAAGTAAATGAAGAAGTAATAAAAGAATCAGGTAATCATATTGTTAGAGTATCACATCACTTTGGAGCTAGAATTGGAGATGGCGGAGAAAATTATACTAATCATGCATGGTGGCAAGAAAAACAATTCTTTTGTTGGAATTATGATGGCAAAGCTACAGAAGAAGAAAAGAAACTACCTGACTTTATGGAACATTGTAATTATGGAGATGTTCAAGGAATTGTAGGAATTAACTGTAAGCACTTTTTTACAGTATGGTATGGACAACTAAAAAAAGATGAATTAGATTTTACATATGAAGAAAATAAAGAACAATATGAAAAAACACAGCAACAAAGATATTTAGAAAATGGTGTAAGAAAGTGGAAAAGAAAACAAGTAATTGCAAATAAAGCAGAAGATAAAGAGGGTTATGAAAAAGCAAGTAAAAAGACTAAAGAATGGCAAGAAAGAATAAAGACATTTACAAAAGATAATAACTTAAAACGTGACTATACAAGAGAGCATGTAAAAAATACTAAAGTAGTGACAAATAAAGATAATAATGATATAATAAAACCTAGTTATATAAGAAAAAACACTGATAAAGATTATGATACAACTAATGAAGAAGAAAATATAAAGACAGCAATAGAATTAATGCCAGAAAAATTAAAAAATGATTTGAACAATACAGAATTTGAAATAATAACTAGAAATAAGACCAATAAAAATTATAGTAGATATGATAGAACAAACAATAAGTTCTATATATATGAAAATTCTACACAAGAAGAAGTAATTCATGAGATAGGACATTATATAGAAACAAAATATAATATACTAAATAATAAAAAATATATTGATATAAGAAGTAAAGGCTTGAATAATTGTTCAATATATTCTGTAAAAGATTTAGAATCTTATTCAGGTTATAAAGGAATAACAAATAGTAAATTTATATCTGAGTTACAAGGATTAATATATAAAAAAGATTTACAAGGAAAATCGTATATTGGAAACAACCAATTATTAAATCTAAATTGTTTAGGAGAATATTTTTCAGAAGGATTTAGAGCATATTGGTTTGAATCAGAAAAGCTTAAAAATACAGATTTAGATTTATTTAATTATATAAAAGAGGTACTTGAAAATGTTAAATAAAGAAATTGAAGACAAAATATTGAAAGAAACAAATTTAGAAAATGCATTAAAAATATTAGAACCATATAAAAATGAAAAATGGAATGATAAAATTATTAAACATTTACAATCGATAACGCCAAATGATGAAATACCAATAGGGGATTTTAGTTATATAAGAAAAGATAATATATAAAAACTTGACCAAAATTAAATCGTTAAATTATAGACGTAGAAATACGTCTATTTTTATATAAAAAATTCGACTACTTGTAGGTCGTAACAAATACAAGACTGCACGTGATGACAAACACGTAAAAGTCGTAGCAGTAGAAAGGAAAAAATATGAAAAGAAAATTTTTAGAAGATTTAGGACTAGAAGCAGAGGCTATAGAAAAAATTATGGCAGAAGCTGGCAAAGATGTCACATCATTAAAAGCAAGAGTAGATGATTTAACAGAACAAATTAATGTTAAAGATACTACGATTGTAGAAAAAAACAATAAAATAGCTGAACTTGAAAAAGTGGACGTCGAAGCTATAAAAAAAGAAGAATATGAAAAAGGAAAGAGCGACGGTTCTAAAGAAATTGAAGTTTTCAAAAAGAATAATGCGTTAGATAAAGCATTACAAGGGTTTAAAGTGAAAGACCCAGAACTTATTAAACCAAAGCTTAAATTAGAGCAAATTGAATATGAAGCAGAGGGAGACGGTTTTAAAGTAAGCAAGGGATTAGAAGAACAAATAAATCCATTAAAACAAACTTATGGATATATATTTGATGATGACAATCCTTTACCACAATTCACAGGAAATATTAAGCAACCTACAACTAATGAAATCACAAAAGAGGCTTTTAACAAAATGTCTTACAAAGAAAGAGTTGCTTTAAAAAATGAAAAACCAGAGGTTTATAAAAATTTAAAAAATGAATAGGAGGAAAAACATGGAAGATAATCTAACAAAAATATCAAATTTAATTGACCCAGAAGTCATGGCTGATATGATATCAGCAAAATTACCAAAGAAAATTAGAGTAGCACCTTTTGCAAAAGTAGATACCACATTAGAAGGTGCAGAAGGAGATACTGTTACAGTTCCTAAATTTGCATACATTGGAGATGCAGAAGATGTAGCAGAAGGTGTTGAATGTGGAATGACAACATTAGAGGCTTCAAGCGAGAAAGTAACAGTTAAAAAAGCTATGAAAGGAGTTACATTAACAGATGAAGCTGTTTTGTCAGCACATGGAGACCCAGTTGGCGAGGCAAACAATCAATTAGCATTATCAATTGCTTCTAAAATTGATAATGATTGTATGGATGCATTATCTAATGAAGATGCAGAAGGAAGGTTAAAATATAATGGCTCAGCTAATGAACTTGGATATGAAGGTATAGTCGATGCTATTGATGTATTTGAAGAAGAAGTAAATGGAGAAAAAGCAATGTTTGTTCATCCAAAACAGGTAACAACATTGAGGAAAGATCCAAACTTTATTTCTGCTGATAAATACAATCAGGAAGTAGTTTTAAAAGGCGAAATCGGAATGATTGCAAATACAAGAATTGTACCTTCTAAAAAGGTAAAAGAAGATAAAGAAACAACAAGCTACTTAAATCCTATTATAAAACTTGAAACAGAAGAAGAAACAGAGGAAGATACACCAGCATTAACAATTTACCTAAAAAGAGGTCTTAATGTTGAAAAAGAAAGAAAATCAAGAAAAAGAGCTACAGAAATTACTGTCGATGAAATGTATGCTGTTTCAGTTTCTAATGATTCTAAAGTAGTATTAGCAAAATTTAAAAAAAAAAGTAGTATAGAAACTATTAAAGTAAGTGTTCCTAGTGAAGAAACTTCATTAAATATAGGAGAAAAAACAGTTCAAGATTTATGTGAAAATGTAAGTATTGAAGGTAATAATGTTAAAGGTTCACTAAAGCATGTTGAGAATTGGACTGAATTTTCAAAGACCGACAATAGTGGAAACTTCTTACCTTTATACTTCGAGGAAGCAAAAGGACAAGCAAAAGGAACAGTAAAAGTAGAGTTAAAAGGTACTGGAGCTAAATTAAAAAAGCCAGTAGCAGTTGATGAAAAAGATGGCTTAATAGTGTTCCAGATTCATAACAAAGATAACACACTTGAAATTACTCAAGAAGGTAAAGAAGCTAGAACACTTAACTTAAGTCAACTAGATTTAAAAACAGAATAAAAGGAGTTAAAGGGCATGAATATATATACCAATTATGAATTTTATATTAATACATATATGGGCACCATGCCCGAAAGTGAATTTAATAAACAAGTAATAGGAGCAAGTTATGAGGTACAAAAACAAATATCCAATAAAGATATAACAGGATATAAAGATGAAGTACAATTAGCAACTTGCTCTGTTGCTGATATATTGTATAAAATTGAACTAATTGAACAAAGAAAAGCTAAGTTAATGAGTAATGCAAAAGATGACAAGGTAATTGCTAGTGAAAGTGTTGGCGATTATTCAAGAACATTTGCAAATATCAATAGTACAAAAGATTTAGAAGAAGAAATTTCTAACCAAAAAGCTAATATTAAAGAAGAAATAAGGAAATATCTATTAGATACTGGATTACTGTATAGAGGTGTTTAAAATGTTTGACAAAGATATAACTGTAATAAATAAATATATTGATAAAGAAACAAAGAAAGCAAACTATAAAGTAAGCTATATAAAAGGATTTTGGAGTTCCAATGATGGAATATCAATAAATGGTACACAACTAACAAAAAATGATAGCTTAACAGCTAGAATATTAATGAGTGAAAAAGGATATCAAGCTCCAAAAGAATTTGAAGAAAATCAAAGTGGTTGGACGCTAAAGCCAGATGATTATCTAGTAAAAGGAATAATAAAAGATTTTACTACAATAACTAATTTAGTAGAGACTTACAAAGATATAATAAAGATATATAAAATAGGGACTAAAGATTATGGCTCAGAAGATATGTGGCATTGGGCTATAACAGGAGAATAATATGAAAATTGATTATATGGTTGCTTTTAGTGGTATTCAAAAGCAACAGATAATAGATAAATATGGACTTGATGGTGGAAGAACACAGAAAGTAATTGATAGCTCATTTATGGGATATTTAGATAAGTATATGCCTATGGATAGTGGGCAAATGATAACAAGTATGTATAATTCTACTAAAGTTGGAAGCGGAGAAATTGATATTAATACTCCTTATGCTCATTATCAACATGAGGGCGAAAAGTATGTAGACCCTAAATATAAAATAGGAGCATTTCATGATCCAGTAAGTGGAAGATATTGGAGTAGACCCAATATAAAGAAAGTTCCTTCTGGAGAAAAACTAAATTATCATGGAGGTTCTTTAAGAGGAGACCACTTTGTTGAAAGAATGTTAGCAGACCATTTTGATGATATTTTAAATGCAGGACAAAAGGAGATAGATAAGTAATGGGAGAAAAAGCTATAATTGATGAAGTGAGAGATTATATGGCAAAATGTCCTTACATAAAAGAATATGAAGAATTAAATATTGAATATTTAGTAGATAAAATAAAATCATATTCGATAAATGAAAATGCAGGATATAATCCTATATTAAACCAGTTTTTAGTTGGTTCTGAACGACAATTTTTATTTACTTTTGATAGTAAATTAATTTGGAATGAAGATGTTCAAAATAATATAGATAATTCTAAATTCTTTGAAGATGTTAGAAACTGGTTAGAAACAAATAATAAAAAGAAAATATTTCCTAATATAAGGGGAGTATATGAAATTGGAGCTACGACAAATGGATACATATTTGCAACAAAAGCAAATGAAGCTATTTATCGTATCCAATGTTATTTAAGATATTTTAAGAAGGGCTAATATGGCAACAAGAAAGAAAATAGTACAGGAAACTCCTGAAAATCAAACAAGTGAAATAAAATTATTAAATTTAGAAAGAGAGGTAAAAACAATGGCTGATACAGATATAAAAGTGCCAGATAATATTGAAAAAATAAATAGAGATGAATGGGTTGATTTCTTAAATACTACGCCTGACAGTGAACCAACATGGGCAATAGTTGGTGTTGGTATAACTGATAAAGCAACAGATTATAATGCAGAAGTTTCTGAAGAAAAATGGATAATAGAAAGAAATGCAAGAAAAGAAATAGACAGTTATGCATTAAGCTCTAGTGTTGAACAAACAGCCTATAAAAATGACCCTGTATTCGAATTTATTGATGATATAAGATATAAGTTGGGAACAGGTAAAAAAGCACAGACAAAATTACTTGAAATAGATAAATATAAAGTTACAAATAAAGAGGTTTCCCCTAAATACAGAGCAAGACAGTGGAATGTAGCTATAGAAATTAGTAGCAATGGAGGAGATTCAGCAAAAATAAATTATAATATTCATTTTGTTGGAGATCCTGAACTTGGAACTGTATCATTTGCAGAAGGAAAACCAACATTTACAGAGGGAGCTACAGAGTAAAGCTAAAATAGAAAAAAGTAAAAAAAAGTCAAAAAATCTGTAATAAAATATTATTGAATTTTTAATTTCTATTATATATAATACCCCTATAATTAGGGTGAATATGCTCAATTAATAAGAAAGGGGTATTATATTATGGCTATGAAAGTATGTAAAGAGTGTGGAGTAGACCTAAGCTCAAAAGCTAAAGTGTGCCCAAAATGTGGCGCAGAACAAAGAAATTTCTTTGCTAAACATAAAATATTAATAATTATTTTAGTAGTGTTGTGTATAGGAGTAATAGGAGCAGCTGCAAGTGATACTA
>CANRFE010000063.1 GCA_947629805.1 uncultured Clostridia bacterium
GATGCAACCGAAGAAGATATAGCCAAAGGCAAATATGCCTATGTAAATGGTAAAAAAATACAAGGAAATAGTAATATCGAAGAATTAAACGCTCAATTGTTAGAGTTAAACCAGCAAAATGCACAATTAAAGGAAGAAATAGAAAAAATAAATTCTTCTCAAAAGTTCATTCTTCTAAAGAGTGGCTTAAGTTCGGCAAGTGGACAAACTATAAAGGTAAGTGAAATAGTACCAGATATAGAAAATTATGCGGATTTAACAGAGGAAAATTTTCTAATTGTATTAAAAGGTTTGCGATGGAGTACTGGGGAAAAAGTAGGAGATAATACAGTATTAAGAAAGACTTATAATAAGGATACAGCTACTCTTAGTATTGGAAACCTTGTTACTTATTTTGCTCATAAGGATGGTGGCTATGGAAATACGTGGTGTACTTATGATGTCTATTTGTATAAAGAATAATTTATAGAATAAAATTTGAAAAAACTATTTTAAAATACAAAAAAATGCGATATAATAAGAAGGTAAATAAAAAAGAGGAGAATACCAAAAAGAATGAACACTATTATAGCGCAATTGCAAGAACTCCCAAAATTTCAAGAGTATGTGGAAGAAATAAAAAAACATAGCCCGGTAATTTCTATATCGGGCTTATCTGACGTGGGAAAAATACAATATCTATATGCTACGAAAGAAGCAACCAATCGCCCAATTTGTATTGTAACTTATAATGAAATTCAAGCAAAAAAAATCATACAGGATTTGCATTACTTTATAAAAGATTTTGAAACTATTTCCTATTTTCCAAAAAAAGAAATTGCAACTTATGATTATGTGCTAGAAAGTAAAGATTTATTTTATAACAGAATAGAAGTATTAAATAAAATAGAACAAAATAAAGCTAAAATTATTGTAACTACTATAGAAGCGTTAATGCAAAGCATGATAGCAAAGTCTACTTTATATGAAAATAAATTAGAAATGAAAATAGGGAAAAATTATTCTTTAGAAACAGTAAAACAAACTCTTATAAAATTGGGGTATGAGAGAAGTGATTTAGTAGAAGGAAGAGGACAATTTAGCCTAAGAGGAGATATATTAGATATTGCCTTCTCAGAAAAAGAAGGGATTCGTATTGAATTTTGGGGAGAGGAAATTGATTCGATTCGAAAATTTAGTTTGTCTTCCCAACGTTCTACAGAAATGTTAGATAAAATAGAAATTATGCCAGCACATGAGTTATTAATAGAAGGCGAATTGTCTTCTGTTATAACAAAAATACAAGAAGGAAACATAGATTTTAGAGAAGAACTAGAAGAAAGAGTAAATTTACAAAAAGAATATCAACAAAAATTAGAGCAAATAAAAAAGCAAGATATAGAATTAATGCAAGCAAATGACTATCTTAGTAAAATAGAGAAATATTTTAATTATTTTTACACAAAAAAGCAAACTTTTTTAGATTATTTAGGAAAGAACTTTCTTGTTTTTTTTGATGAACTAGCCAAAATACAACAAAGAGAAGAAAATATTTTAATAGAAAATAGAAATCTTATGAAAGCATTACTAGAAAAAGAAAAATATATTCCGCAATCTATTCAAAATTTAGAAAAAATCGAATATGTTCGAGAAGATAAGCAAATACTATATTTAGCAAAACAAGATTTTGGTATGGCAAAGGTAGCTCCTGTAAAATTTCAATTTTCTTATCGAGATGTCAATTATTATAAAAGTGAAACAGAATTATTAGTAGGCGATTTCTTAAAATGGCTTAAAGAAAAAAAGCAAGTGATTGTTCTAGCAGGAAATGAAGAAGAAACAGAAAAATTTATCAAATTGTTGGAAGAAAAAGAGATTCCATATCAGAAACAGGATTTAAATCATTTTCGTATGGAAAGGCAAGAAGAAAAAATGTCCCAAAAGGGACAGATGCTCCAAAGGAAAACGTCCCTAAAGGGACATATAATAGTATCGAATGGAAGGTTGAGTGCTGGTTTTGAGTGTTATGACTTAAATTTGATAGTGGTAACAGGAGAAGAATTATTTACTTCGAATGTGAAGAGGAAAAGAAAGTTAAGTAGTAGTTTTAGAGAAGGCGAAAAGATTGTTTTTGCGGATTTGAAAATAGGCGATTATGTGGTACACAAGAGCCATGGAATTGGCCAGTTTGTAGGAGTTAATACGCTAAAGGCAGATGGGATTGTCAAAGACTATATAAAAATTCGTTATCGTAATGATGACATGCTTTATATTCCAACCAATGATTTAGATAGTATTCGAAAATATATGGGAGGAGGAGAAAGTTCTCCTAAAATTAATAAATTAGGAAGTAAAGAATGGGAAAACACGAAGGCAAAGGTAAAGAAAAATTTACAAGAAGTAGCAAAGGAATTGATTGAACTTTATGCTAAAAGACAAAAAATTAAAGGTTACGCATTTTCAAAAGATACGGAATGGCAAAAACAATTTGAAGATAGTTTTCCGTATGTAGAAACCGAAGATCAACTTCGTTGTATTGAAGAAACGAAAAAAGACATGGAAGAGCCACGACCTATGGATCGTTTGTTATGTGGAGACGTTGGTTATGGAAAAACAGAAGTTGCCATTCGTGCTGCTTTTAAGGCTGTTATGGATCAAAAACAAGTGGCTTATTTAGTACCTACTACGGTACTTGCAAACCAACAATATGAAAGCTTTAAACAGAGAATGGAAGGTTTTGCTATAAGAGTAGAACTACTTAATCGTTTTCGCACGAAAAAAGAACAAGACGAAATTATTCGAAAATTGAAATTAGGGGAAATTGACGTTGTAGTGGGAACACATAGACTTCTTAGTAAAGATGTAGAATTTCGAGATTTGGGCTTACTTATTGTAGATGAAGAACACCGTTTTGGAGTAAAAGATAAAGAAAAAATTAAACAATACAAGGCAAGTATTGATGTGCTTTCTATGAGTGCTACTCCAATCCCTAGAACACTTCACATGTCTATTGTAGGAGTTCGCGATATGTCAGTTATTTACGAACCACCACAAAACAGAAAGCCAGTACAGACTTATGTTTTAGAGCAAGATGAAGAAGTAGTAAAAGAAGCCATTACGAAAGAGTTGGAAAGAAATGGGCAAGTATTTTATTTATACAATAAAGTAGAAGGCATTGAAGCAAAGGCTATGCAAATTGCAAACTTAGTACCAGAAGCAAAAGTTGCTTTTGCCCATGGAAAAATGAGTGGAAATGAACTAGAAGAAATTATGATGGAATTTATCAAAGGGGAAGTAAATGTTTTAGTATGTACTACTATTCTGGAATCGGGAATTGATATTCCAAACGCAAATACAATTCTTGTAGAAAATGCAGACAAATTAGGGCTAGCACAATTATACCAAATTCGTGGTAGAGTAGGAAGAGCAGAAAGGCAAGCCTATGCTTATATTATGTACAAACGTGATAAATTATTAACGGAAGTTGCGGATAAAAGGTTAAAAACGATTAAAGAATTTACTGAATTTGGAGCAGGTTTCAAAATTGCTATGCGTGATTTAGAAATAAGAGGAGCAGGAAGTATGCTTCGGAGAAATTCAACATGGGCACATGGAACAAGTAGGATACGATACGTATTGCAAATTACTAGAGGAAGTCATGAAGGAAATGCAAGGAATAGAAGTACAAGAAGAACAAGATGTGCAAATTGATTTAAGTTTTTCTAGTTATATTCCAGAAGATTATATTGAAAATAGTAGTCAAAAAATTGAAATTTACCAAGATATTGCTCTATGTAAAACAGAAGAAGATATTCAAAATATTACTGATGAAATTATTGACCGTTATGGAGCAATGCCAAAAGAAGTAGAGAATTTGTTGGAAATAGCAAGAATAAAAAATGGGGCGAGAAAAGCAAATGTCCTAAAAATAACACAAAAAAGAGATGGAATTGTCTTTTTCTATGATAACCATAAATTTGCGATTTCTTTGGTAGATAAATTAGTAAAACAATACAATCGAAGAGTTCGCTTTTCACCAGGAAAAGATCCATATATTACACTATTTTTAGAGGGGAAAAATGAGCGTGAAAAGTTAAAAGAAGTGGAAGAGTTTTTAGAAAAGTGTTAGGAGAAGAGAAGATGCAAGTCATTACAAGTAAAGAGAATGAAGTGATTAAAAACATCAAAAAATTAAAAGAAAAAAAGTATCGTGAGGAGCAAAACAAATTCTTGGTAGAAGGCATCAAAATGGTACAAGAAGCAATTAAGGAAAAAGCAAAAATTGATAAAATTGTTGTTTGCGAGGAATGTATTAAAGATGGAACCATTGGGAAAGAGCTCCTTTATGAAATTGCAAAACAAGATTGCATTTATACTTCGAAAAAGGTTTTTGAAAGTATGAGTGAGGTAACGAATCCACAAGGAATATTAGCTGTTATGCAAAAAGAAAACAAAGAAGATAGTATTTCTTACGAGGAAGATGTTATTATTATATTAGATGGTATTCAAGACCCAGGAAATTTAGGAACAATTTTAAGAACTATTGATAGCGTAAACTTAAAACAAGTGATTTTATCCGAAAACACAGCTGACCCATATAACCCTAAAGTAGTGCGTTCTACGATGGGAGCGATTTATAGAGTGAATATGATAAGAAGTAAGAATATTGTGGAAACATTAAAAAATATAAAAAAGCATAAATACGATATTGTAGCAACGTCTTTGCAAGCTAATCAAACGATTTATGATATAGATTATAAAAAGAAAGCAATTGTTATTGGCAATGAAGCAAATGGGGTATCAAAAGAAGTATTAGCCCTAGCGAATAAAAAAGTAAAAATTCCAATGCTTCGGGAAAACAGAAAGTTTAAATGCAGCCGTTGCCACCGGAATTATTCTATACGAATATGTAAGAAAAAAGTTGTCATAAATTGTTAGAAAATCTTGAATATTATGGAAAGTTATGCTATAATAAAAAAATGTTATAACAATTTTATATTTCTATATTCTAACTAGAAAAAAGAAAAGGAGAAAAAAACATGCAGAAAAGAAGAAAAATGGTGCGGCAGATAGTAGTCTCAAATCTTATTATGGTGCTATTTGCTTTGCTTATAGGCAACGCAATAGGTGCAGTAATATTTCTAAAAGGAAATAGAGCAAGTGCAGAAGAAATTATGGCAGATAAAGAAAGAACTTATAAAATTTACAATGAAGGCATAGAAGCTTCTGAAAATCTGCTGTATCATAGCTATGATAGTGTAACAATTAGTTCTCCCTGTGTAGAAGATAGGGAGCTTGCTTATCATCAGGGGTTAAAATATGTTAGGCATCCAGATTTATTAGAACTAGAAACAAAAGGTTTGTTTCAAACAATAAAATATGATGGTACTTTTAAGTTTTATAATGGAGATAATAAGAGTTACTATATAGAAATTCTAATAGATAGGGAACATATTGATGAGATGGATTATTATGATTATCGTGAAGTGATAGACAAAACAGAAATAATAAAAGACATTCTTTTTCTGATGGAAAAAGAAGTATGTTGCTTACTAATAATTGGAATCATAGTGAAAATCATTAGCAAAACTATTAAAAATTGCCATCAAAAGAATAAAGAAAATTCCCGGAGCAAGCAGGAGGAGAAAGACACAGAAGGGCAAGAGGAAGATGGCAACGAAGAGAACCAAGAGGATGAGGAAGAAGACGATTAAATAACCGTTTCAAAGCATTAAAAAATAAAAAAGTACCTTTAGGAAAATTCTTAAAGGTACTTTATGTTTATATTAAAATTCACAGTTCTTTGGTGTTCTTGGAAAAGGAATGACATCACGAATGTTTTGCATACCAGTTAAATACATCATCATTCTTTCAAAACCTAAACCGAAACCAGCATGCCTACTACTTCCAAAACGGCGTAAATCTAAATACCACCAATAATCCTCTTCTTTAAGTCCTAATTCTTTAATTCTTGTTCTTAATTTTTCAATATCATCTTCTCTTTGGCTACCCCCAATTAACTCGCCGATACCAGGAACTAAAAGGTCGGTAGCAGCAACGGTTTTTCCGTCATCATTTTGCTTCATGTAAAAGGCTTTAATATCTTTTGGGTAGTTTATGACAAAAACTGGTTTCCCGAAAACTACTTCACTTAAATAACGTTCATGTTCGGTTTGGATATCCATACCCCAAGAAACTTTATATTCAAAGTTATCATTATTTTTCTCTAATTCTTTAATGGCGTCCGTATAAGAAATTCTTCCAAAGTCAGAATGAAGCACATGATTTAATCTTTCTAGTAAACCAGGGGAAATAAGTTTATCAAAAAATTCCATTTCTTCTGGTGCATTTTCTAAAACATACGAAATAATATATTTAATCATATCTTCGGCTAAATTCATATCGTCTTCTAAATCGGCGAAGCACATTTCTGGTTCTATCATCCAAAACTCAGCAGCGTGTTTTACCGTATTCGAATTTTCTGCACGGAAGGTTGGTCCAAAGGTGTATACATTACGAAATGCAAAGGCATAGTTTTCTACGTCTAATTGTCCACTAACCGTAAGGTGCGCATTCTTTCCAAAAAAGTCTTTCGAATAATCTACACTACCATCTTCTAATTTTGGAACATTGGCAAAATCAAAGGTGGAAACGTTAAACATTTCTCCTGCCCCTTCACAGTCACTAGAGGTAATAAGGGGAGTATGCACATACACAAAACCTCTTTCTTGGAAGAACTTATGAATAGCATAAGAAAGGACACTACGTACGCGGAATACGGCGTTAAATGTATTGGTTCTTGGGCGTAAATAAGAAATAGTCCTTAAATATTCAAAAGAATGTCTTTTCTTTTGAAGAGGATAGTCACTATCTGCTATATCAAAGGTTTCAACCTTATTTGCTTTTATTTCAAAAGGTTGTTTTGCATTTTCTGTTTTTACAACAATTCCAGTTACAATAATAGAAGAACTAATACTTAACTTACAAATTTCAGTGAAATTTGATAAAGTAGTATCAAATACAATTTGCACATTTTTGAAAAAAGAGCCATCATTTAATTCAATAAAGCCAAAACTTTTAGAATCTCTTAAAGTTCTTACCCAACCAGAAACTTGTATTTCTTTTCCTATATATTCTTCGGTATTTCGATATAATTGTTTTACTAATGTATTTTTCATTTTTTGCCTCCTTTAATCATTATGTTGCAATTATACAATATTATGCAAAAGAAAACAAGATGTAGAGAAAAAAGTACAAAATAATCAAAAATACTAGACATAACTAAGCAAAAGGAATATAATAAAAAAGGTAAAAAACAAAAAACAAGGAGAAAAAACATGAACAATCAATATCGTACTTATATGTGTGGAGAATTAACTAGAAAAAATATAGGAGAAACG
>CANRFE010000064.1 GCA_947629805.1 uncultured Clostridia bacterium
TTTATTAAGACATTATCACAAATGAATTATAAAGCGTAAAGATAGGAAAGCAAAAGAAGTTGACAATTTTGAAAAATATAGTATAATAAAAGGTATAAAACAAATTAGGGAGAAAAGAAAATGATTGCAAAAATTTGGAAAAAATTATTATTTTTTATTTTGCTTATCGCGTGTTTATTTAATATTGTAATAAAAATGGTAAATAAAAGTTCTTTAAAACAAGAATTACAATCTTCTGCACAATATATTCAACAACAGGAAACAAAAAGCGAAATAAAAAATGAGTGAAATAATCAAATAAAATATAGTTTAGGTCTTGAAAAAAAGAAAGAAACATGTTACAATATAAAACAGTGTTGAAATTAGAAAATAGTGTGTTGAAAAAACAGCAAATATAACGTAACGAAGAGAGGAAGAGGTGAATACAGAATGAAAGAAGCAATCCATCCACAATATACAGAAGCAACTATTACATGTGCTTGTGGAAATGTAATGAAAACAAATTCAACAAAGGCAGATATGAAAGTTGATGTTTGTTCAAAATGTCATCCATATTGGACAGGTAACTTAAAAAGAGAAACAACTGGTGGTAGAGCAGATAAATTTAAGAAAAAATATGGAATTCAATAGAAAAAAAGAAAAATTAGAATGGAAAAAATGCCATTCTTTTTTTATGCTCCATTAGGGACGTTTTCCAAAGGGACATCTGGACAAAGAAGAAAAATTGTGTTAAGATAAAAAAAACATGTAAATAGATTATTTTCCAATTAGAGCATAAAGGAGAAAAATACTATGATGGAATTGCGGAAAGTAAAAAAGGCAGTTGAAAAATATGAGACCTTATTAGTAAAAGACCAAGAAAATGCAAAAAGGTACAAAAACGAATATGCAAAAGATATAGAAATATTGCTTGCCGTTGTGGAAACCTATTTAAATGATGCAGCCAAAGAATTGCAAATATGGTGTAATACAATGGCAAACGTTTTTCAGGAGCCTACTAACAATTTTTGGCAAAGAACCAAAAGAGCAATCGATATGGCAGTAGTAAACCATTATTTTAATGGGCTAAGTAAGAGAATGTTCCAAGCAGGCAATTTACAAACAAGGCTAAAGAAAATACAACAGCGATTTGTGCAATATCAATACTTTTGTCTACATTAAAACTGCAAGAAAAAGCCGACTAAATTGTTGGCTTTTTTTCTTGAAAAAATAGGAAAAATGTAATAAAATAAAGCAAAATAAAAAAAGGAGAAAGAAACGTGCAAAAAACAGATATTCAAGAAGAAATCAATTATATTGAAAAAGTAAAACAAATAAATGAAAAGAAAAAATTAAAATATTATATTTTAACAATGGGTTGTCAGCTTAACGAAAATGATTCGGAAAAATTAGCAGGAATGTTAGAAAAAATGAACTATGAAAAAACAAAGGAAATGAAAGAAGCAGATCTAGTTTTATTTAACACTTGTTGTGTAAGAGAAAATGCAGAAGAAAAACTATTTGGAAAAGTAGGAGAAGTAAAGAAACAAAAAGAAGAAAAAGAAACCATTCTTGCTATTGGTGGTTGCATGATGCAAGAAGAGCATATTATAAAAAAATTAAAACAGAGTTATCCTTATGTGGATATTATTTTTGGAACCCATACTCTTCATAAATTACCACACGATTTATATGAGGCTCTTAAGGAAAACAAAAAAATTAGAGATGTGCTAGATATAGAAGGACAAATAATAGAAGGGCTTCCTATTGCAAGAGAAGATAAAATAAAGGCTTCTGTTACGATTATGAATGGTTGTAATAATTTTTGTAGTTACTGTATTGTACCCTATGTTCGAGGAAGAGAAAGAAGTAGAAGTCCCAAAGATATTTTAGAGGAAATAAAAGATTTAGCCAAACAAGGCTATAAAGAGGTTACTTTGTTAGGGCAAAATGTCAATTCTTATTTAAGAGTAGAAAGAGAAAAACACATTCCTTTTGAAGAATACGAAGGAGTTAATTCTTTTGCTACTTTACTTAGGGCTGTAAATAAAATAGATGGCATGGAAAGAATTCGTTTTGTATCTCCACACCCAAAAGATTTTACAGAGGATGTTATAGAAGCCATTAAAGATTGTGAAAAAGTATGTAAATTAATTCATTTACCTTTGCAAGCAGGAAGCACAAAAGTCTTAAAAGAAATGAATCGAAAATATACAAAAGAACAATATTTAAGCTTAGTAGAAAAAATAAAAAATAAAATACCCAATGTCGTATTTACTACTGATATTATTGTAGGTTTCCCAGGAGAAACCGAGGAAGAATTTGAAGACACTTTAGATGTAGTAAGAAAAGTAAAATTTGAACAAGTCTTCATGTTTATTTATTCAAGGAGAGTGGGAACACCAGCAGATAGAATGGAAAATCAAATACCAGAGGAAATAAAACATAAACGTTTTGACAGATTAAAAGAATTAGTAGAAAGCCAAATGCAAGAAAATAACCAAAAATATATAGGAACCATCCAAAAAGTAATAGTGGAAGGAATTAGTAAAAACAATCCAAATATGTTAACGGGAAGAACAGATTCTAATAAAGTTGTGGTGTTGGAAGGAGAAAAAGACCTAATTGGAACGATGCAAGAGATAAAAATCGTATCGGAACATATGTGGTATTTAAAAGGAGAGAAATAATATGGCAGAAAAAGCAGAATTTTCACCAATGATGCAAGAATATTTAAAAACGAAGGAAGAATACAAAGATTGTATTTTATTCTACCGTTTAGGGGATTTCTATGAAATGTTTTTTGACGATGCAATTACAGGATCAAAAGAACTAGAGTTAACCTTAACAGGAAAACTATGTGGGCAAGAAGAAAGAGCTCCTATGTGCCGGAGTTCCATTTCATGCCGCAGATACCTATATTGCAAGGTTAATCGAAAAAGGGTATAAAGTAGCCATTTGTGAGCAATTAGAAGATCCAAAGCAAGCAACAGGAATTGTAAAAAGAGGTGTTATTCGTGTAGTAACACCAGGAACGGTTATTGAAAGTAATTTGCTAGATGAAAAGAAAAACAATTATATTTTATCTATTTATAAAACAGGAACTTACTTTGGGCTTAGTGCAAGTGATATTTCTACAGGAGATTTTCGAACCACACAGATTACACAAACCAATAACTTCCCTAAACTATTAGATGAAATTTCAAGATACAATCCTGCTGAAATTATAGTAAACCCTTTTATGTATGAAAGTACAGAAGAAATTGCACAAATAAAAGAACGCTTTGAGGTATATATTTCAAGAGTAAAAGAAGAAGCTTTTCAAAAAGAAAATAGCAAGTTAATAGAAAAATATCATTTTGTGAATCCACAAGAAGAAACCATAGAAAATGTAGAAGATTATAGTGTTGCTTTGCATTCTATACATGGCTTATTAGATTATTTAGAAGAAACACAAAAAACTAGTTTAGACCATATTAACAAAATGATTCTTTATAACACAACAAAATATATGGCACTAGATATTACCGCAAGAAGAAACTTAGAAATTACGGAAAAAATGCGTGATAAATCTAAAAAAGGAACGCTTTTATGGGTATTAGAAAAAACTTCTACCTCTATGGGTTCTCGTATGTTAAGAAGATGGTTAAATGACCCTTTAATTGCTGTATTAGAAATTAAAAAGAGGCTAGAAGCAGTAAGAGAATTAAAAGAAAATGTAATGTTAAGAGGAGATGTAACAGATAGCTTAAAAAGAGTTTACGACATGGAGCGTTTAGCAGGAAAAATTGCTTATGGAAATGCTACAGGGCGTGATATGATTTCCTTAAAAAATTCTACAAAGCAATTACCAGAAGTAAAAAAAGTATTAGAACATTGTACTTCTTCTTATTTACAAGAGTTATACCAAGATTTAGATGAATTAAAAGACGTGTATGAACTTATTGAAGAAGCCATTGTAGACGAACCACCTATGAGCATTAAAGAGGGTGGGTTAATTAAAATTGGCTACAACGAAGAAATAGACCATTTGAAACAAGCTACTACCCAAGGAAAGACTTGGATTCTTGAACTAGAAGCAAGAGAAAGAGAAGCTACAGGAATAAAAGGCTTAAAAATAGGCTTTAATCGTGTATTTGGCTATTATTTAGAAGTAACCAAGTCCAATGTGAACATGGTGCCAGATAGGTATATTCGAAAACAAACTTTAGCCAATGGAGAACGTTATATTACAGAAGAACTAAAAAACTTAGAAAATCAAATTCTAGGAGCAGAAGAAAAAGTTATTAACTTAGAATATAATGCATTTGTAGAAATAAGAGAAGACATTGAAGGAAAAATAAAAAGAATTCAAAAGTCAGCAGAAGTAATTGCAACTTTGGATGTTTTAACTTCTTTTGCAACAGTGGCAGAAGATATGAACTATGTAGAGCCAATTGTAGATAATAGTGGTATTATTGATATTAAAGATGGACGTCATCCAGTAATAGAAAAAATGTTACCAGCGGGAAGTTTTGTACAAAACGATACTTACTTAGATAAACAAAACGATAGACTTGCCATTATTACAGGACCAAACATGGCAGGAAAATCAACTTATATGAGGCAAGTTGCACTAATTACGCTAATGGCACAAGTGGGTTCCTTTGTTCCAGCAAGTTATGCAAGAATAGGAGTAGTAGACAAAATCTTCACTAGAGTAGGGGCTTCGGACGATTTAAGTATGGGACAAAGTACCTTTATGGTAGAAATGATGGAAGTAGCCACCATTCTAAAAAATGCAACGGCAAATAGCCTAGTAATTTTAGATGAAATAGGAAGAGGAACCTCTACTTATGATGGTTTATCCATTGCATGGGCAGTAGCAGAATATATAGCAAACAAAGAAACAAGTGGGGCTAAAACCCTATTTGCTACCCACTACCATGAATTAACAGACTTAGAAAATCACTTAGAAGGAATTAAAAATTATTCTATTGCCGTAAAAGAAAAAGGAGAAGATATTATCTTTTTGCGTAAAATAGTAAATGGTGGAACAGACGAAAGTTATGGCGTGCATGTAGCACGTTTAGCAGGAGTGCCAAAAGAAGTAACTAAAAGAGCAAATGAAATCTTACGTTCCCTAGAAAGAAAAAATATATTAAATGGCAAACAACTAGAAAAGAAAAATAAAAATACCGTAGAAGGACAACTAGATATGGGCAATTATAAATTAGCAGAAATAGCGCAAGAACTTGATAAAATTGACTTAAACGGACTAACCCCAATAGACGCCTTAACAACCCTTGCTCGCATCAAAGAAAAAATGTCGTAAGACCTGTTTTTGGGGACGGAGGAAAAAAACAGGTAAAAAGTAATATGCGAAAAAGAATGAATAGAAAGAATTAGTTTTCAAAAGCTAATTCTTTTTCAGTTGTTTAAGTAATTTAGAAAAAAAGTAAAAGGAAATTATAAGAATTTACATAAAATTCATTGACTTTTACCAAAAATAAGAATAAAATAAAAAAACTTTTATTTTTAATAGAAAAAGGAGAATGCATGGATCTTTATAAAGTGGATAAAGAATATTGTAATTATTTACACTATTACGAACCCAAAATACCATATATTGAAAAGGAAAAGAAAAATAGACCCTTTATTGGCGTAGTATTAAACGTGAACGGAAAGAGTTTTTTTGCCCCTTTGACTTCTCCAAAAAGAAAACACCTTTATATGAAAGATATGCAGGATTTTCTAAAAATAGATGGTGGAAAATGGGGAGGAATTAACTTGAATAATATGCTTCCGATTCCTAAGAGTTATATAGAAAGAATTGACTTGGCCAATTTAAAAAACACTAAATATCAAGATATATTAGAAAAACAAATGAGATGGATTAGCCAAAATGAACTTAGAATTCATAACCGAGCAAGAAATTTGTATTATCTTATTTTACATGGGCATACTACCCCAGCTTTATTAAGTCGCTGTTGTAATTTTTTGCTGTTAGAGAAACAATGTGAAACCTTTATGAAAGAACATGAAGTAAGAGAAGAAGAAATATTATACTGTTATTTTTCTGCTTAAACTATTTATTTTTTTGTGTAAATTGTATATAATAACAACAAACAAAAAGCTTAGGAGGAAAAATGGAAAAACAAGAAGCCAAAAAGCAAATAGAAAGTTTAAGAGAAAAATTAGAATATTATGCTCAAAAATATTATGATGAAGACAAACCTGAAATTACAGACTATGAATACGATATGTTAATGAACAAGCTAAAAGCTTTAGAAAAAGAATTTCCAGAGTTTATTACAGAAGATTCGTTAACACAAAAAGTAGGAGGGCATGTAAAAGAAGGTTTTACAGAAGTAGTACATGAAGTGCCTTTGCAAAGTTTACAAGATGTTTTTTCGTTTGAAGAATTACAAGAATTTGATGAAAGAGTAAGAAAACAAGCCCAAGAAGAAAAAGAAGAAGTGCAATATGTAGTAGAAACTAAAATAGATGGTTTATCTATGGCATTAGAATATGTAGACGGAATTTTTGTAAGGGGAGCAACGCGTGGAAATGGACTAATTGGAGAAGATGTAACCGACAACTTACGAACCATAAAAACGATTCCAAAGGTATTAAAAAAACCAGAAACTATTACTGTACGCGGAGAAGTTTTTATTGGAACCAAAGAATTTGAAAAATTGAATGAAGAACAAGAAATATTGGGAAAAGCTTTATTTGCTAATGCTAGAAATGCAGCAGCAGGTTCGATTAGACAACTAAACTCGAAAATTACAGCAGAAAGACCTTTAGATATTTTTATTTTTAATGTGCAAAAATGGGACAGCAATCCCTTTCATTCTCATTATGAACAATTAAATTACTTAGAAGAATTGGGCTTTCATGTAAACCCTGTTCGTATTTTATGTAAGAATCAAGAAGAAGTAGAAAAGGCCATTCAAGAAATAGGAGAAAAAAGAGAAAAATTAAGTTTTGGCATTGATGGAGCAGTGGTAAAAGTAGATAGCTTAAGTTTTCGAGAAAAATTAGGAGCCACTTCGAAAACACCAAGATGGGCCATTGCTTATAAATATCCACCGGAAGCAAAAGAAACAATTTTGAAAGATATTGTTTGCCAAGTAGGAAGAACAGGAGTGATTACTCCAATGGCTATTTTAGAGCCAGTAAAAGTAG
>CANRFE010000065.1 GCA_947629805.1 uncultured Clostridia bacterium
AAATACTTACAACATAAATTTTAAATTAAGACATTTTCCTAAATGATTTATTAAGACATTATCACAAATGAATTATAGACTAGAGTTAATAGGAAAATAAAGCAGTTGCAAAATAGAAAAAAATGTAATATAATAGGCCAAGCAAAAAGAGAGAAAAAAGGAGAAAAAATATGCAAACAATAGATTTAAAAGAAAGATATCTAAAATTCTTTGAAAGCAAGGGACACAAAATTATACCAAGTGCTCCTTTAATTCCAGAAAACGACCCAAGTGTGCTATTCAACACAGCAGGAATGCAACCTTTAGTACCTTATTTAATGGGACAAAAGCATCCTTTAGGAACAAGACTTACCGATGTACAAAAATGTGTAAGATTAACCGATTTAGACGGTATTGGAGATAAAACCCATCATACTTTTTTTGAAATGCTTGGAAATTGGAGCTTAGGAGATTATTTCAAAAAAGAATCCATCTCTTGGAGTTTTGAGTTTTTAACTAAAGTATTAAACATTCCTGTAGAAAAATTAGCAGTTACCGTTTTTGAAGGGGATGAAACTATTCCAAGGGATGAAGAATCTGCTTCTGTTTGGAAAAGTTTAGGAATTCCAGAAGAAAGAATTAGTTATTTAAACAAAGAAAATAATTTCTGGATTGCAGGGGAAGTAGGACCTTGTGGACCAGATACGGAAATTTTCTATTGGCGTTCAGAAGACCCAGTTCCAAAAAAACACGACCCAGAAGATGAAAGATGGGTAGAAATTTGGAACAATGTTTTCATGCAATATGAAAAACAAGCAGATGGCAGTGTAAAAGAACTTCCTCATAAAAATGTTGATACTGGAATGGGGGTAGAAAGAACTGTTGCTATCCTAGAAGGAGTAGACGATAATTATTTAACTTCTATTTGGAAAGATATCATTGATAAAATTATTGCAATGTCGAACACAACCTATAAAGAAAACCCTGAGAGTATTCGAATTATTGCAGACCATATAAGAACTGCAGTTTTTATTGCAGCAGACTATTCTGGAATTAAACCATCGAACACAGACCAAGGGTATATTCTAAGAAGGCTTATTAGAAGAATGATTCGTCATGCAAAGAAAATTGGAATTGACTTAGAAAGTGGTTTTGAAAGAACGTTAGCAAACATGATTATCGAAAAATACAAAAACTATTATCAAGAGTTAAGTGATAATAGAGAAGTAGTGTTAGATGTACTAACAAACGAATTAAATAAATTCAATAAAACTTTAGAAAAAGGACTAAAAGAATTTGAAAAAATTGTAGCGCATTTAGAGGGAAAGATGTTAGATAAAGATTTGGCTTTCAGGTTATACGATACGTATGGTTTTCCACTAGAACTAACCATGGAACTAGCAGAAGAAAAAGGGATAAAAGTGGATGAACAAGGTTTTCATCAAAAATTTAAAGAACATCAAGAAAAAAGTAGAGCGGGTTCCGAGCAAAAATTTAAGGGAGGTTTAGCAGGAAACGGAGAAATAGAAACGAAATACCATACGGCAACGCATCTTTTAAATGCTGCTTTAAAACAAGTTATTGATAAAAATATTCATCAAAGAGGTTCTAACATTACACAAGAAAGAATGCGTTTTGACTTTAACTGTGACCACAAACTAACAGACGAAGAAAAACAACAAGTAGAAAATCTAGTAAATGCATGGATTCAAGAAGAAATTCCAGTTACGGTACAAGAAATGAGCAAGCAAGATGCTATCAATTCTGGAGCAGAATGTATGTTCTTGGAAAAATATCCAGACGTGGTAACTGTTTATACCATAGGAAATGTTTCAAAGGAGTTATGTGGTGGTCCTCATGTAAAGAACACCAAAGAATTAGGACACTTCAAAATCAAAAAAGAAGAAGCAAGTTCTGCTGGTATAAGACGTATTAAGGCTATTTTGGAATAATGTCCCAAAAGGGACAGATGCTCCTTTAGAAAACGTCCCTAATGGGACATTGAGAAAGTTGCTAGTTACGATATTTTCCTTTTTGAAACATATTTTTCAATGTTAAATGTTATATAAATATTATAAAAGGAGAAAGTAAAATGGAAGATTGTATTTTTTGTAAAATTATAAAGGGAGAAATTCCTTCTAAAAAAGTTTATGAAGATGAGGATATTTTTGCTTTTCATGATATTAACCCAGCAGCACCAATTCATATTTTAGTTATTCCTAAAAAACACATTCCTATGTTAACAGACTTAAAACAAGAAGAGGAAGCACTAATAGGAAAAATTTATACAACGATTAATAAAATAGCAGAACAAGAAGGGTTTCAAAAACAAGGCTATCGTGTTATTGCAAATTGTGGAAAAGACGCAGGACAAGAAGTTATGCATATTCATTTTCATGTTTTGGGTGGAAAAAAATTGGGAGATAAAATAGTAGGATAAAATTGTAAAAATTTCATAAAAATATAGAAAATATATTCTTCTTATGGTATAATAAAACTAGAGTTTATACGAAGGAGGATATATTTTTATGTTTGAAAGTAAATATTCAAAATTACTAACCGTAATATTGATTATAGCGATTATATTAATTGTTTTAATATTTAGTCTTACCTTTCTATTTATTATGAGAAGAGGAAAGATTAACCAAGATGGCGAAGGAGCAGTAGGAACATTTCAAGGGCAAATAAATGAAGAAAAACAAAATCATGTTTTGGAAAATGCAGTTTATACGAATGATATAGCACCAGAAATAGGAATGGAAAATTTAATGACCAATACTATTACCCCATCAGAAGAAGAGGAAACAACCAAAATGTACAAAGGCTTTCCAATGGTAGGTACAATTGAAATACCAGCAATTAATTTATCTTGTCCTATTTTGCAAGAAGCTAGTGCAGAGGCTATTGAAGTAGCAGTTGCGGTTTATGACGGACCTGGCTTAAATAAAATAGGAAATACTACAATTGTAGGGCACAACTATCGTGATGGTACATTTTTTTCAAATAATAAAAAATTAGTAGAAGGAGATAAAGTACATATTACAGATAGCACTGGCCAAAAAATAACCTATTCTATTTATAAAATTGTGACAACGACACCAGAAGATTCTACTTATTTGGAACGTGATACAGAAGGAAAACGAGAAATCACTTTACTTACTTGTACCGATGATACGCAAAGTAGATTGCTTGTTTACGCAAAAGAACAATAAAAAAAGAAAGAGAGGAAGCAAAAATGAAAAAAGGAAAAATTTTTTTTAATCTTATTCTTTTTATTACCATTCTTGCATTTCTCTCTCTTATTGGTTATATAGCGTATTATTATATTAGCCAATATTTAGCGCTAAGAGAAGCTGAAAAGGCAGTAGAAGAATTTGAAAATAATGTTATTGTAGTAGCAGTAGAGGAAGAGCAAAACACACAAACGGAAGAACCAGCACCACAAACACCAGCACCACCTCCTACGCAAAATGTTTCAGGTTCTACGATAGGAACAATAAAAATTCCCAAAACGGGTGTAAGTGCACCCATTGTAAATACTATAACACCACAGTCTTTTGTAGCATCTGTTGTTGTTTTATATGGACCAGGGTTAAATGAAATAGGCAATACTGTTTTAGCTGCTCACAATTACAGAAATCGGAACACTTTTTTCAAATAATAAAAAATTAGTAGCAGGGGATGTTATTTATATTACAGATAGTACAGGGCGAAAAATAGAATATACAATTACTCGAACGTATATAGCAAATGAAATGGATTTCTCTTATGCAACAAGAGATACCAATGGAAAACGAGAAATTTCTTTATCAACGTGTACAACCGATGCAACGAAAAGGTTAGTTATTTGGGCAAAAGAAAGTTCCTGAAAAATCTTTGGAAAATCTTTTGACTTTTGCCAAATTTTGTAGTATAATATAACTGTGGTTGAAAAAGAGAATCGAAACCTTTCTTGACTAACAAATAAAATCTAAAATAGAATAGAAGGGAAGTGTCTTACATGTTTAATGTAGGTGATAAAATAGTGTATCCAATGCATGGCGCAGGAACCATCGATGCTATTGAGGAAAAAGATATTTTAGGAGAAAAACAAGCCTATTACATCATTAAAATGCCAGGAGAAGTTAAGGTAATGGTACCAACTGCTAAAGCAGAAGAAATAGGTGTAAGAAATATTATTAGTAAAGAAAGTGCTGGAAAGGTATTCGAAATATTAGAAGAAAATGAGACAGAAATGTCTAATAATTGGAATAAAAGATATCGCGACAATATGGAAAAAATGAAAAGTGGCGATATATATGAAGTAGCAGATGTAGTTCGCAACTTAGCTTTTAAGCAAAAGGAAAAAGGATTATCTACAGGAGAAAAGAAAATGCTAAATAATGCGAAGCAAATTTTAGTAAGTGAGTTAGTTTTAGCAGAGCATGCATCTGCAGAAGAGGTAGAAACATTAATTGACAATAAAATTACTACTTCTTTTGAGGAATATAAAGTAGCTGGTGCAACAGAACCAGGAGAAATTGGAAAAGACATTGTAAAAAAATTTATTCCATTTGATGGAACAGAAACAAATTTATAAAAAAAAGGTAACTTAAGAAGGTTACCTTTTTCCTTTTTATAGCCTCTTTTTTTTATTCAAAAAATGTCATTTTACATAAAATAAAAGCAGGATTTATGTCATTTCTGTCGAATAATATAATTATGATGAAGAAAGGTTAAAATAGATGGTACGATATAGTGATGAGTTAATTGATGAAATAAGAAGTAAAAATGATATCGTAGATGTCATATCACAATATGTAGTATTAAAGAGAAGTGGAAGAAACTTTTTTGGATTGTGTCCATTCCATAAAGAAAAATCGCCTTCTTTTTCTGTTTCACCAGATAAGCAAATATTTCATTGTTTTGGTTGTGGAGTAGGAGGAAACGTATTTCATTTTTTAAGTAAAATAGAAAATTTAAGTTTTAAAGAGGTTCTAGAAATGCTTGCAGAAAAAGCAGGAATAGAGCTTCCTACTATAGAAGGAGAAGAGGATAATAAACTTTTACAACGAAAAGCAAAAGTATATGAAATTAATCAATTAGCGGCACTTTTTTATCATGAAAATTTGTACAAGCCTTCTGCGAAATTAGCACAAGAATATGTCAAAAAAAGAAAATTAGATAACAATACCTTAAAAAATTTTTTAATAGGTTATTCTGGCACTTATAATGAATTATATACCATGTTAAAAGAAAAAGGGTTTAAGGAAGAAGAAATTTTAGCATCTAGTTTGGTCAATAAAACGCCAGAGGGAAAGTTTGTGGACCGTTTTCGTAAAAGACTTATGTTTCCTATTCAAGATACAAGAAATAGAGTGATTGCCTTTGGCGGTAGAGTATTAGATGATAGTAAACCAAAATATATTAATTCACCAGAAAACATTGTATATAGTAAAGGAAGACATTTATTTGGCTTAAATGTAGCAAAAAAGAGCGATTTTAAGAAAATTATTATTGTAGAAGGGTATATGGATGCTATTTCACTTCATCAAAGAGGCATTCATAATGTAGTTGCTTCTTTAGGAACAGCTATGACAGAGGCCCAAGGAAGATTACTTCGAAAAAGTAGCGAACAAGTTATTATTGGCTATGATTCAGATGGAGCAGGGCAAGCAGCAACAATGCGTGGCTTAGAAATTTTGCAAGCACTAGGGTGTGATGTTCGTATTTTACAAATAGAGGGAGCAAAAGATCCAGATGAATTTGTAGTAAAATATGGACCAGAGCGTTTTGAAAAACAAGTAGAAAAGGCTATTTCTTTGGTAGAGTATAAAGTAAAAGTCTTAAAAAATACTTTAAATACGGAACATCCGAATGATAAAATTAAATTTTTAAAAGAAATTGCAAAAGTTTTATCAAAAATAGAAAATGAAATTGAAAGAGAAGTTTATTTAGAGAAAATTGCTTCTGAGTATCAAATATCGAAAGAAGCTATTTATGCAGAAATAGGCAAAATAGTAAATACTACTGCAAAAAGTAGTAAAATCTTAGAAAAAGCAAAACCAAGGTTAGAAACGAAGCAAATTTCTCAAAATGAAACGCAGAAGGATAAAAGAGAAAAACTCTTAATTTATTTATTAATTAATTATCCAGAGCAAAGTTATCCAAAATTAAAAAATAAAATTTCATGGCAAGATATAAAAAACGAAAGAAATCAATCTATTATAAAAAAACTGTATGAAGAATTAGAAAAAGGAAATAGTAATACTAGTCATGTATTAGATTGGTTTGAAGAAGAAGAGACAATTAATGAAATTTCATGGATTTTAGCTTATGATTTTGAAATTACAGAAGTAAGTAAGTGTATAGAAGACATACTTAAATTGTATGAAAGAGAAAAAGTAATTTTAGAAAGAAATGAAATTTTAAAGCAATTAGAGGAACAAAATTTAACACAAGAGCAGAAACACGAATTAGAAGGAAAATTAAATAACATTATTATCCAACTGGCAAAAATGAAATAGGAGGGATTATCAGTGAAAAAAACTGAAAAATCAACAGAAGTAGAAGAAACCAAAAAAAAGAAAGAGAAAATAGAAAAAGACACTAAAATTAGTAAAAAGGCAAAGGAAAGTAAGGAAGAAACAGCACCAAAAAAAGAAAAGAAAGCAAATAAAAAAGAAGAAATAGAGCCAAAAGTAGAAGAAAAAAAGGAAATAGCAACAGAAGTAAAACAAGAAGAGGAAAAAGACAAAGTAAAAAAAATTATAGAAAAAGCAAAGACAAAAGGACAAATTACTTATGGAGAGTTAGCAAGTGAATTAGATGATGCGAATGTAGAACAAATTGATAAAGTATTTGATGCTTTTGAAGATTTAGGTGTGGATATTTTACAAGAAGACTTAGAAGAGCCAGATATTGAAGATTTAGAAGAAGTAGAAGATATTAAATTAGAAGATATTGACTTAAATGCTGCAATGGATGGAATAAATGTAGATGATCCTGTTCGTATGTATTTAAGAGAAATAGGCAAAATTCCTCTATTAAATTATGACCAAGAATTAGAATTAGCACAAAAAATATTAGAGGGTGACGAAGAGGCAAAGCAAAAATTAGCAGAATCGAATTTAAGATTAG
>CANRFE010000066.1 GCA_947629805.1 uncultured Clostridia bacterium
TACATTCCACAATCTACAAGAAATTTTTTTCCTGCCGCTTCTACTAAAAAATTAGAACCCGTTACAGTTTTCGTTGCGCCTAAAAAAGTTATTTTCATATTCTCTTCTCCTTTTTTATTCTAAAATGTCCCAAAAGGGACAGATACTCCTTTAGAAAACGTCCCTTTTGAGACATTTATTCCCACACTTTGATTTTTTTGTTTAATCTTACTTTTAATTCTACTTTTTGTGTTATTTCAATTTCTATTTCTTTTTCTTCTTCTTTGACTGTGTCATCATATTCTTGTATTTTCAGAATTCCTTTTCGGTATTTTAACACATAATTTGTATGCTCTAGATAGATGATTTTGCTATGAAATTGATTTTCTAAAATTTTTTGATTTAATTCTTTTTGTTCGCTAAAGGTTGTAAAGATTTTTCCAGCACAAGCTTTATCAATCATTTGTTTTTCGACTTCTTTTATTTTTTCTTGATTTTCTTGTTGCTGTTCATAAGGTATTTGCTCATAATATCGTAATTCATATATTAAATTGGTAATTTCTTTTTTTGTTTCTGCTCTTTTTATTTTTTCTGCAAAACAGTCTAAAAAAGAATGTTGTAATAAATGAATTTGTTTTTCTTCTTCTACTTTTTCTGTTTCTTTTACTCCTATTGCTTGGAAAAATGCCACTTTTTCTTCTAGTTCTTGTTTTCTTTTTACAAATTCCTTTGGTTCTATTTGTTTGTTTAATTCTTTAATTTCTTCTAATAAGCCTTTTCTTTCCTTTTCTAACATAATTCTTAAGTGACTCACACTAAATATCTTTTGTTTATTTGGCAATTTACTATTTCTTATAGCATATTCTTCTTTTAATAAAATTTCATCATTTAATAGCGTATCAATTCTTTTTATAGCTTTGTTTCTTTCTTTTTTTTGCTCTGAAATTATCTCTAAATATGTTTTGTTGTCTTGCATTTGCTCTAATTGTTCTTCTAATTCTTTTTGCTTTTTTAAGATTCGCTCTTTTTGTTCTTGGTTACGGTTAGCTCCCAATGCTAAGATTGTTTTTATAAATTGAAGAAAAAATGCTTTGGCTAATTCTTCTCCATATTTTTTTGTTAAAATTTCTTGCATTTTTTGTAAATAATCTATTTTCTTTTCTTCTTGCATTTCCTCTTTTGTCATTCCAAAGCTTTCATTATATTTACTTCTTAAAATTTCATTATTAGGAATCTCTATTTCTTCTTCCTCTTGTTCTATATCATCTGTAATCCATGTTTTTAAGAAATTATTTCCCAACAATATTAATAAATTTTGATACACCATATTGCAGTTTTTACTTTCCATTTGAGAAGTAGTAATATCCCAAGACCAACCATTAAAATCACGAAGAACCTCTACAATATTCATGCGATTGCCTCTTGTTAAAACTTCTTGCATTCCTATTGTAAGAAGAAAATATTGCTCCTCTAGTAAGATCTCTTTTTGAGTTAAGGTGATAAGTGCTTCTAAAATCATTCTTTCATTTGGATACACCGTAATACTGCCTTTTTCTTTGTCTACCTTATAATTTACATGATTTTCTTCTAATTCTTTACTTTCTTCTGTTAGTGGCCTTACTAAATGAATTTGCTGACACTCCTCTTGAATAATTTGGACAATTTTTTTTAAGAAATATTTTTTGCTACTCACATTTACTTTCACTTTTTCATAGTCTTGGTAACCATTTTCAATTTTATATAACATACTAAGTAAAAGGTTTTTCACATCACTTGAAAAATCTTTCTGTTCTAATATATTTTCTAATTGATTATTATAATCTTTGAAATTAATTTTAGAAAAAATATCCTCTTTTGCCATTTAATTTTCCTTTCTTTTGTGCTTTTCTCTTCTAAACTTTCTCTTCTTGTTTTACGGTTTCCTCCTTATTTGGCTCTGGTGTGGTTGCCATTTTTAATTCTGCTAATCTTTCTTTTGTCATTAATACTTCTCTTGGTTTGCTACCTTGGTAACCAGATATAACGCCTCTTTCTTCCATTTGGTCAATAATTCTTCCTGCTCTTGCATATCCTACTTTAAATCTTCTTTGAATAAAGGAAGTAGAAGCCTGCCCTGTTTCTACAACTACATCAATTGCATCCATTAGAAAAGGATCTGTATCATCGTCTTGCATTTCTTCTTCTGCTACTTCCTTGTCTGTTTTATTTGCATTTTCAATACTTTCTATAATATCTTCATTATAAGTTGCTTCCCCATTTGCTTTTAAGAAGTTAACAATTTTTTCTACTTCTCCGTCAGAAATAAACGCTCCTTGAATTCTAGTTGGTTTTGGCGCTCCTGCTGGGTAGAATAGCATATCTCCTTTTCCTAGTAATTTTTCTGCCCCTACCATGTCTAAAATGGTTCTAGAATCTACTTGAGAAGATACTGCAAAAGCAATTCTAGATGGAATATTGGCTTTAATTAAACCTGTAATAACATCTACCGAAGGTCTTTGTGTTGCAATTACTAAGTGCATTCCTGCTGCTCTTGCTTTTTGTGCTAAACGACAAATTGCATCTTCTACATCTTTTTTGGCTACCATCATCAAATCTGCAAGCTCATCGATAATAATGACAATATGTGGCAATTTTCCTATTCCATTTTCTGTTTTTTCAATCGATTCATTATACCCTTTTAAGTCTCTTACTCCTTTTGTAGCAAAAGCTGCATAGCGATTTTCCATTTCTTGTACAGCCCATGCCAAAGCTCCTGCTGCTTTTCTTGGATCTGTAACAACAGGAATGAGTAGATGTGGAATTCCATTATAAACGGATAATTCTACTACTTTTGGGTCTACCATAACCATTTTAACTTCACTTGGTTTTGCTTTATAAATAATACTCGTAATTAAAGTATTAATGCACACACTCTTTCCAGAGCCTGTAGCTCCTGCTATCATAACATGTGGCATTTTTGCAATATCTGTTACTACTTCTTTGCCTGCTACGTCTTTTCCAAGTGCAAAGGCAAGTTTTGACTTATGATTTTCAAATTCTGCTGTATCAATAATGTCGCGCAAATGTACTACTTCATTTTCTGCATTTGGTACTTCTATTCCTACGGCATGTTTTCCAGGAATAGGTGCTTCAATACGAATAGTTGCTGCTGCTAAATTTAATGCAATATCATCGGCTAAGTTGGCAATTTTACTAACTCTTACTCCTTCTGCCGGCTTTAATTCATACCTTGTTATAGCAGGACCAACCGATACATTTTCCACCTTTGCAGAAACCCCAAAGCTATATAATGTTTTTTGCAATTTACTTGCTGTATCTGCTACTGCTTTCTTTCCACCTTTTAATGCGACTTTACTACCTTCACTTAACATTTCAATTGGTGGAAATTCATAACTTTCATTTTCTTCTTCTACGGTCATCGTATGTTCTAAGTTTAGGACTTCTTTTACCTTTTCTTCTTTGGTTTCTACCTCTTGTTTAAACAAGTTTCCAAGTTCATTTGGAGAGGACGTTTTTTCCATACCAAGAGGTTCTATGTCATCCTTATCATGGTTATATTTTTTCAATTTGCCACTTTTTATTTCGTTTTCTAAACCTGCTAAATTAATATTTAATTGATTTTCATCAATTTCTAATGCTTTTCTTTTTGCTTCTTCTTTCTCACGTGCTCTTCTTTGCCTTAAGGTCTCTTTTTGTGGCACCATTTCTTCTTCGTCTATATTTTGCAAGCTTGTTGTTTTACGGATTTGTTTTCTTTCTTGTTCACGTAATTGTCTTTTTTCTTCTTTTTTGTCCATTCTTCTATCTAAGAAATAATCTACAACATTATAAATAAGATTAGTTGGTTTAATAGCAAACATGGAAACAAGTGTGATAATGGCAAGCCCTATAGATAATACAATGGTTCCTAAACTCCCTATAAATTTAATAAGTGGTACTGCAATAACGGTTCCTATAACACCCCCACCAATATCTCTTGCACCTAAATAATACGCGTCTTCTATAATTTGCTCCATTCCTTTTGTAATATTAATATTATTAGCAGATATTTGAAATACGCTAAGCATAACCGCAATGCAAATCAAAAAAAACGCATACTGTATTAGTTTGGTAATAAGATAATCTTTTTTGTCATAAGCTAAATAAATACTAATAACAAATGTTCCCACTGGAATAATATATTTAATAAAACCCATAATGCCACCTAGGGCTGGGCTTAAATGTTCTCCTAAAAAACCCGATTTTGTATAAATAAAAACTGCTAACAATATACTAATAAGTAACATGCTAACTACTGCTACATCAATACTTACCTTTGGTTCTTGTTTCTTTTTTCTTCCTCTTTTGGCCATTTTTTACATCCTTCCTTGGTATTCTAAAAATCAATTTTGTCTTTTTTATTCTATCATTCCATAAATTATTTTGCAAGAAATTCAAAAAAAAATTACAACTTTTTCATTGTAATTTTTCCTTTTTTTATTGTAATTCTTTTCTATTATTTTGAATGGTTTCTAGTGCATTTTGAAGAGCTGTTTCAATATTTTGTAAGATATTATCTGCATAATCTTTGGTTCCTTTTGAAATTTCTCTTGACATTTCATTGGCTGTTTCAATAATTTCTGCTTTTTGCTCGTATGCTTTTCTTGTAATTTCATGCTCATCAATCATAGAAATAATTCTGTTTTCTGCTTCTTTGACAATGTCATCTGCTTCTTTTTGTGCTTCTACCAAAATACGCTGTCTTTCTTCTTTTACCCATTTTGCTTGTTTTAATTCTTCTGGTAATTTTAAACGAATTTCTTTTATAATTTCTAACATTTCTTCTTTGTTAATAACCCCTTTATTAGAAAAAGGAATCGCTTTGCTATTTTCTAGCATCTCCTCTAATGTTTCTAATAATGTAAATATTTCCATGGTTTAGCCCCTTTCACGTATGAATAGAAGTTTTACTCTTCCATATTTTCTACTATCGTAGACTTCTACTTCTACCTGTTTTAATTCTTCTAATTCTCTTTCTTCTTCATCGGTTTCTAATATAATAATTCCTTCTTTAGCAAGTAAATGGTAACTTAAAATTTTCTTTATTGCCTCTACTGCAATATCAAATTGATAGGGAGGGTCTAGAAAAATAAGATGAAATGCTGTTTGCTGCCCTTCTAAACATTTTTTATAGTCTTGATGAAAGATTGTACTTTTTTCTTCCATTCTTGTTTTTTTTATATTTTCCTTTAATACTTGAATGGCTTCATAAGATTTTTCACAGAAAACACAATGTTTTGCTCCTCGACTTAAAGCTTCAATTCCTAATGCTCCGCTTCCCGCAAATAAATCTAATACCAATGCTTCTGAAATGTGATTTTGAATAATACTAAACAAAGGCTCTTTGACACGATCTAAAGTTGGTCTTGTTGCTAAGTTGTCTACAGAATGAAGTTTCGTTCCTTTCGCTGTTCCACTAATTACTCTCATATTCCAATTCCTCTGTTTCTATTTCTATTTTATCTTTTTTCCTTTATATGTCAATAATATACATAGAATTGTAACATACATTTAACAAAACTGTAATACGTTAACATTTATGTAATAATCATAGCTATTATATACTATTCTTTTCGTTTTTGCAATATGTAAACTCAAATTTGTTATGTTTTTCCATTGTATTTGTTTTCTTTTTATAGTATAATAGTGTTATAGTGCATGGGGGTGTAATTGGTTTCGACAATATATTAGAAATAGCAACTGCAAGTAGTGGATGGCTGCTTTGGCCACTTTAAAAAAGCAGAAATAAAAATAAACGCTGATAATAGAGAATTAGCATACGCTGCCTAAGAAAGGCAACGACGTTTTCCTAATGTGCCCACAGCAATAGAGAAAGCGACGACTTTGTGGGAAACAAAACCTTTTCTTGCTATGGAAGAGGTGGGTATTTTTATAGCTACTTTTTTTCCTTCTTTGTTTGTTAAGAACGAAAAAAAGGAATTTTTTTAACAAACTATACTTGTAGAAGTTACTATGGAAAATGTATTGGACAGGAGTTCGACTCTCCTCACCTCCACCAAAAAAAATTACTTTTTTTCTTCTTTCTTAAACAAACAAAAAATGATAGGCATTCCCTATCATTTTTTTGTTACATATCGTCATCCTCATCGTCTTCTTGTTCTTCTTCAAAATCTTCTTCACAACCATGGCAACCAGAACAATGCCCGGTACAATTGTCCTCTTCTTCCTCATTCCAGTCTAGTTCTATTACATTGTTACATTCTGGGCAAGTAATTTCACTTTTTCCTGTAATTTCTGCACTAAATTCATGGTTACAATAAGGGCAAACAATTTCAAAGTCAAAATTTCCTTCTTCTTCGTAAATATCCTCTTCAATTTCATTTACTGCACTTTCTACTGCATTCATTTTTGCTTCAATTTGTTTTTGTTTTTCTTCTATTTGCTGAATCTTTTCATCTGTTTTTTCTGCTAAATTATCCATTACATCCATAAATAACATGGATAATTCTGATATTTTTTCTTTCACAAATTCTAATTCTTCTGGATTCGTTATTTTTCCTTCCACTTCGGAAAGAATCCTCTTGTAGTTATCACTTAATATGGACATGTACTGTATTCCTCTTTTCTTTTAAACTCTTTCCATATACTCGCCAGTTCTTGTGTCAATACGAATCACATCTCCAATATTAATGAAAAGTGGTACGGAAATTTCATACCCATTTTCTAGCGTTGCTGGTTTTCCTGAAGTAGTGGTTGTATTTCCACTAAACCCTGGTTCGGTATAAGTTACTTCTAGTTCCACAAACATAGGTGGTTCTACAGCAAATACATTTCCTTTATAAGAAAGTATTTTTACTGACATATTTTCTTTTATGTACTTTAGAGCATCTCCAATTTGTTCTTTATTTAATGGTATTTGTTCGTAAGTTTCATTATCCATAAAATAATATAAGTCTCCATCTACATATAAATATTGCATTTCTCTTTTTTCAATTTCTGCTCCTGGAAATTTTTCTGATGGATTAAATGTTTTTTCTAATACTGCCCCTG
>CANRFE010000067.1 GCA_947629805.1 uncultured Clostridia bacterium
ATAGTACAGGCCAAGAAGGTGGAGGAACAACCGGAAATGTAGAGAAAATAGATAAAGATCCACCAGTAGTAGAAGCTTCTACAAATGCAACAAGTAATACAATTCATATAAAAGCAAGTGATGGAGCAAGTGGAATAATAGGATATGCAATAACCCAAGATACTAATACACCAGAAACATTTGAAAATCATGAAAATACAAAAGACTTAGAAGTAAGTGTAGAAAATAAAACACAAAACACAACATATTATGTATGGGTAAAAGATGAAGCAAAAAATATAAGTGCTTATAAAGAAGTAACAACAGAAAAGGTAACAGGCTTAGTGAAAGGTTCGAACTTAACATTTGAGTATAGCCCAGATGACTGGACAAACGAAACAGTAACTGTAACAGCAAAAGTAAAAGGTATCGATTTAGCAGCAAAAGGCTATAAACTACAAACAAAGAAAGATACAGGAGCATGGGAAGAAAAAGCAATACAAACTTTCACAGCAAATGGAACAGTATATGCAAGGTTAGTAGATAGTACAAAACAAGAAGGGGAAAGTGCAAGTGCAAATGTAGACAAAATAGAAAAAGAAGAGCCAAAAGAAGCAACCATTACAATTAGTGGAGAAATAAAACAAAGCAGTTTACCAGTTACATTAAAAGCAGAAGTCACACATGCAGATGAAAAAAGTGGAGTCAAGATAGAAGCATGTAAATATATGTTAAATACAAGTAATAAAACATTAGGAACGACGGCAGATGTTTATACAGGAGGAACCTTTAAACAAAATGGAGAAGAAATCGAACTAAAACCAGATAATGTAGGTAGTTGGTATTTACATATTTTAACGATAGATAATGCAGGAAATGCAAAAGAAACGATAAAAGGTCCAATAACTATTATAGATGAAACTCATACGCATGAAGAAGAGTGCAAAAATTATGTAACTAAATCTACTACTATAACTACAACTGTTAGCGTATCAAATATTAGTGAGCAGGGTTGGGATGAAAGCAAGGGAATTGTGTATAGGTATTTTACATGTAATTACTGTGGTTGGAGAGGCGGAGCATCAGGAGCAACGATGTATGATTTGCCATCTTCTATGAGTCATACCTGTACTAAGTACCCTACAACTGTTACTGAGTGGGATGGCACATATAAATGTGGTTACACAGAAGAAAATGTTTATAAAATTAGCTATTAAAGTTATATAAGAAATATAGAAAGTACAACAAACAATGCAAATTAGTACATCGCCATGATAGATTATGCAAGTGCTTAGGATTTTGAAACTAAGTTTAAATAAGGACAAGGACATATCTTTTCAGATATGTCCTTGTATTATGTAAAAGCAATTTACTTTATCTTAAATCCTTTTTTAGTAGACAATTTTTTTTTATAATGGTATAATACAAAACAGAAAAAATAAGTATAGTATAATAGCAAATTAAAAGAAAGAAAAAAAGAGGAGAGAAAAACAGGTGAATAAAATAAGAGTTTTGGCTTTTGTAGGACCATCTGGCACAGGCAAAAGTTATCGCGCACAAATGGTAGCAGGGGAAAATAATATTTCTTATATTATTGATGATGGTTTACTTGTAAATGGGAATGAAGTTGTAGCAGGAGAATCAGCAAAAAAAGCCCCAACAAAAATAGAAACAGTAAAACATGCTGTTTTTATAGATGAAAAAGAACGAAAAGAAATGATAAAGGCAATTAAAAAATATAAACCAGAGTCTATTTTAATTTTAGGAACTTCCGATGGTATGGTAGAAAAAATAGCAGAGAATTTAGAACTTCCTAAAATTCAAAAAACAATTTATATTGAAGATGTAGCTACAGAAACAGAAATGGAAACCGCAAGGAATATTCGTCAAACACAAGGAAAACACGTAATACCAGTACCTACTTTTGAAATAAAAAAAGATTTTTCAGGTTATATTTTAGACCCTTTGCAAATATTCAAATCAAAAGGAAATGGAAACCAACCATATATTTCAGAAAAATCTATCATTCGACCAACATTTAGTTATTTAGGAAACTTTACTATATCCGATACCGTCTTTCGCCAAATTGTGGAATATTTAGCAAAAAAAGAGGAAGGAATAGCCAAAGTCATTCGAACCAGAATTGAAAATTATGGAGAGGGACCTTCCATTTATATGGAAATTAGTGTTGTATATGGACACAATGTAATTAAAGAATTAAAAGAATTTAAAGAAAAAAGTATAAAAGAAATTGAGAAACTAACTACTATGAAAGTGCAAAAAATAACAGTTATTGCAAAATCAATTAGCATGCCTGTTTTTGGGGACGGAGGAAAAAAACAGGTTAAATAAAAGTAGAGTATTAAATAGAAATATAAATGTTAAGGGGAACGGAGAAACCTGTTTTTTTCCTCCGTCCCCAAAAACAGGTAAGGAGAAAAAATTATGGCATTTATTGTTGCAATAGATGGACCAGCAGGTACAGGAAAAGGAACGATTACAAAATTATTAGCAAAAGAAATGGGTTTAGTGAATATTGATACAGGTGCAACCTATCGTTGTGTTGCGCTATATATGCTTCAAAATGCAATTGCATTACAAGAAAAAAATAAAATTATAGATTCTTTAGCAAACATTCATATCGATATGAAAAATGAAGAGGGAGAACAAACTATTTTTCTAAATGGAAAAAATGTAACAAATGAAATTAGAAGTAAAGAAGTAACAAAAATTGTCTCGCAAGTATCTTCTATTAAAGAAGTGCGTTTTGCTATGGTAGAGGTACAACGAAATTTGGCAAAAGGAAAAGATGTGATTATGGAGGGAAGGGATATTACGACTTATGTTTTCCCTCATGCAGATGTAAAAATTTATTTAGATGCTGACGAAAAAGAAAGAGCAAAAAGAAGATACAAAGAAATGCAAGAAAAGGGAATAGAAATGTCCTATGAAGAGGTCTTAAAAAATATTCAAATACGTGATAAAAATGATAAAGAAAAAGAAATAGGAGCCTTAAAGATAGCAGAGGATGCTACTTATGTAGATACTACTTTTTTAACAATACAAGAAGTAAAAGAAAAAGTAAAACAGATAATCGAAGAGAAAAGAGGCAAATAAAATGAAGAATATTTTAAGACAGATATTAAAAAAGATAGTAGAAGGTGCTATTTTTCTTTATTGCAAAATTGTACATAGAGTGAAAATTGAAGGAACAGAAAATATTCCAAAAGAAGGCGCACTTATTTTTTGTGGAAATCACAGAAGCTTTTTAGATCCACCATTAATGAAAGTAACCGCTACAAGAGAAACTCATTTTTTGGCAAAAGAAGAATTATATAAAAACCCATTTCTTGCTTTTTTAGGTTGGGTATTTGAGGCAATACCAGTAAAAAGAGATGCAAAAGATATTAATGCAATTAAATCTTCGTTAAAGTATTTGAAAAAAGGAGAAAGCATTGCACTATTTCCAGAGGGAACAAGAAATGGTCTTGCCAAAGGTGAAAAAGTAAAGGACGGAGCCGCCTTCTTTGCTATAAGAAGTGGAGCAAAAGTAGTACCAGTAGGAATTTCAGGAAAAACAGGAGCATTTTCCAAAATCACCATTCGTTATGGAAAAGCTTTGGATTATAGCAATTATAAGCAGGCAGAAGAAAAAGAAGCATTGGAAATAGTAACAAAAGATATTATGGATCATATTTTAGCACTTACAAAATAGGAGATAAAAGGGGAAGAAAGAAATTTATACTTCCCCTTTTAGAATGCAATTTTAAGTATTTCAGTAAAAAATAATAAAATTATGTTGACAATAAAAATAGATTGCTATATAATAAAATAGTTAAAAATGTACTATTGCTAAAACAAGTAATATATAGCAATTTACTAGAAAAACAGGTGAAAATATGGAAGAGGAAAAAGAGTTATCTTTTAAAGAATTATATGAAGAGTCTTTTCAAGAAACAAAATTGGGAAAAATAGTAACAGGAACAATTATTAGTATTACACCACAAGGAGAAATTTTTGTAGATATTCATTATAAAGCAGATGGCATTATTCCTAAAAAAGAATATAGTGATGAAGAAAATGCAAATCCACAAGAGGGGTTTCAAATAGGAGACCGCATTACAGCTGTTGTCTTAAAACAAAACGATGGCTTAGGCAATGTTCTATTATCTTATAAACGTTATAAAGCACAACAAGAAAGAAAAGAGTTAGAAGAAAAAGTAGAAAATAAAGAAATTATAGAATCAGAAGTAGTACAAGTAACAGAAAAAGGGCTTATTACTATAATAAATGCAAATCGAGTGTTTATTCCAATGTCTTTGTCTGGAATACCAAGAGGAGAAGATATAAATTCTCTAAAAGGTAAGAAAGTAAGATATCGCATTGTAGAATACGATAAAAAGAATAATCACATTATTGGTTCTATTCGTAGTGTATTAGAAGAAGAAAAAAAGCAAAAACAAGAAGAATTCTGGCAGAATGTAGAAGTAGGAAAAGAATATGAAGGAAAAGTAGCAAGCTTAAGTTCTTATGGTGCTTTTATTGATTTAGGAGAAGTACAAGGTTTGCTTCATGTATCCGAAATTTCGTGGGACAGAAATACAAAACCAAGTGATGTTTTAGCACAAGGGCAACTTATAAAAGTAACTGTCTTAGAATTAGATAGAGAAAATAAGCGCTTAAAGTTAAGTTATTCAGGAAAAGGACCTAACCCATGGAATAACATAGAAGAAAAATATCATGTAGGGGATATTGTAAAAGGAAAAGTAGTCAAATTTATGCCATTTGGTGTATTTGTAGAGCTAGAACAAGGAATCGAAGGGTTAGTACATATTTCGCAAATTACAGAAAGGAAAATAACAAAACCAGAAGAAGAATTAAAATTGAACCAACATGTAAATGCCAAAATTATTGGTATGCACATAGAGGAAAAAAGAATAGAACTTTCTATTAAAGAATTAGAAGGAACATCCAACGAATATAAAGAAGAATTAGGGTAAAAAAGAAAAATTGAAAAAATAGGAAAATCCAGAAGAAGGAAGAAATTTATTTTACTTCCAACTTCTGATTTCTAATGTAAAGGGGAAAATAAGATGAAAAACGAAAAGATAAGAAATATAGCAATTATTGCACACGTAGACCATGGAAAAACAACGTTAGTGGATTGTTTATTAAAACAAAGCCATATTTTTAGAGAAAATGAACAAGTAGCAGAAAGGGTAATGGATTCAAACGATTTGGAAAAAGAAAGGGGAATTACCATTCTTTCCAAAAATACTTCTGTTATGTATCAGGATATAAAAATCAACATTGTAGATACACCAGGGCATGCAGACTTTGGAGGAGAAGTAGAACGTGTTTTAAAAACAGTAGATGGCGTTCTTTTATTAGTAGATGCTTTTGAAGGACCAATGCCACAAACAAGAGAAGTGCTAAAAAAATCTTTAGCCCTAAACTTAAAACCAATCGTAGTGATTAATAAAATTGATAGACCAGGTTCAAATCCAGCAAAAGTGGTAGATCAAGTATTGGAATTATTCATCGAATTAAATGCAAATGATGACCAATTAGATTTTCCTGTTATTTATGCTTCTGCTAAAAATGGCATTGCCAAAATGAGCCTAGAAGAAGAAAGCGATAATGTAAATTGTATTTTTGATACCATCATTCAATATATTGATGCACCAAATTGTGAAATAGAAGGACCAGCCCAAATGCTAGTGTCCAATATTGATTATGATGATTATTTAGGAAGAATTGCAGTAGGAAGAATAGAAAGAGGAAGCATCAAAGCAGGTATGCCAATTTCTATATGCAAAGCAGATAAAACTACACAAGGAAGAGTCGCAAAACTATTTACTTTCCAAGGCTTAAAAAAGGTAGAAGTAGAAGAAGCCATAGCAGGAGATATTATCGCGTTGTCTGGTATTGCAGACATTAATATTGGAGACACCATTTGTGACTTTAACAATCCAGAAAAAATTCCTTTTGTAGATATTGATGAACCAACCGTTTCTATGACTTTCAGTGTAAATAACGGACCATTTGCAGGAAAAGAAGGGCAATTTATTACTTCCCGCCATATTCGTGATAGATTATGGAAGGAACTAGAAAGAAACGTTAGCCTTCGTGTGAAAGAGACCGATTCTGCCGACAGCTTTGAAGTATGTGGCAGGGGTGAGTTACATTTATCGGTATTAATTGAAAATATGCGAAGAGAAGGTTTTGAATTAATGGTTTCCCGTCCAAAGGTTATTTTCAAAGAAATAGATGGGGTACAATGTGAACCAATAGAAAGACTAGTGGTAAACGTACCAGATGAATCCATTGGAACCGTAATTGAAAAATTAGGAAGACGTAAAGGGGAAATGATGAATATGGAGCCTGCAGAAGCAGGACATACCAAAGTAGAATTTAAAATACCAGCCCGTGGTATTATTGGTTATCGAACGGAATTTTTAACCGATACGAAGGGAGAAGGTACCATGAATTCCATCTTCGATTGCTACGAGCCATATAAAGGAGAAATTCAGGCAAGAACAAGAGGAGTACTTGTTGCATGGGAGCAAGGAACATCTGTAACGTATGGTTTATACAATGCACAAGAAAGAGGAGAACTTTTAATTGGAGCAGGAGTAGAAGTATATGAAGGTATGATTGTTGGAATAAATCCAAGAGATGAAGATATTGCTATTAACGTATGCAAAGAAAAACACTTAACAAATACAAGAGCTTCTGGTTCAGACGATGCACTTCGTTTAGTACCTCCACTTCAAATGTCTTTAGAAAAAGCCATTGAATTTATAGCAGAAGATGAATTAGTAGAAGTAACACCAAAAAATATTCGTTTAAGAAAGAAAATATTAGATACCAAAACAAGAGAAAGAGAAGCAAGAAGATAAAACAGAAAAAAACCATTTGTGCAAAACAAGTGGTTTTTCCTATGAAAAAATAAAGGAAAGAGGAAACAAAAAGGTGAACAAG
>CANRFE010000068.1 GCA_947629805.1 uncultured Clostridia bacterium
GTGAATGGCTCTAAATCTTCACTAATCACAATGCGATCATAGGTTTTGTCTTTTTGCAATTCTTTTAATATAGCATTAAAAAAATACACATTTTTGCTTGCAATTATTTCCTTATACATTTGTTGATATTTTTTAATAATAGATTCTGAAACCGCTTCATTACTCACTGCAAATAAAACTTTCATTTGTTAACCCCTCCAACCTTTTACTACAATCGCAAATATTAGTGGTAATACTTGCGCTATGATAAATAATGTAATAATTGATATCATAATAGCAAAGCCTTTATCTCTTGTATCTAATTTACGGATACCTAGTACATATTGGTATATAGCACTAATGGCAACTCCTATAAAGCAAAATGGAATGCTATAAATTTGCACTTTATTTAAGATGTAAGCCGTAAGTCCGTATGTATCTGATCCGTATGCTTCTTGATAATCTTCTAATGTTTTCTTTTCCTTATCTTTCATTTCTACTAATTGATTCATTGTGGTACTTTGTGCTATTTGATTTTCTGTATTATTTCTATTTGGCATTGTTTTTGTATTAGTAGCAAATACTACACTACTTGATAAAACACAAAGTACAATTCCCAATAGTATGCCTATTTTTTTCATTGCTAATGCCCCTTTCTAGTATTTCCTATTTTTTTACTTTTATAGCACGAATTATACTTATAATATAATACAATAACTTGAAAAAAATAGCAAGAAAATGTTGATATTTTTTTCAAGTTCTTACTATTCTTTCATTTCCCTAGCTAATTTTCCAATTGCCTTCGTTTCTATTCTAGACACATAGGAACGGGAAATTCCCATCATTTTTGCAATTTGATTTTGTGTTTTTGGCTTTTTTCCATCTAGGCCAAAACGTAACTCTAAAATTAATTTTTCCCTATCTTTTAAGATATCTCTCATCTTTTTATATAAATGTTTTATTCTCATTTTTAAGTCTACTTCCTCTTCAATGTTCTTTTCGCTATTTTCTAAAATATCTTGTAAAGTTATGGTGTTGTCATCTTTATCTTTTCCAATTGGATCTTCTAAAGAAACTTCTGAACTAATTTTCTTTGTTGCTCTTAAATGCATCAATATTTCATTATCAATACATCTTGAAACATAAGTAGAAAGTTTTACATTTTTGCTTGGTTCAAAACTATTAATTCCTTTTATTAACTCAATAGTCCCAATAGAAATTAAATCCTCTTGTTCTACCTTACAAGAAGTGTATTTTTTACAAACATGTGCAACCAACCTTAAATTTCTTTCAATTAATATATTTCTTGCTTCTTCATCTTTTTCTTTTAACTTTTGTAAATAATATCTTTCTTCTTCTATACTCAAAGGTTCTGGAAATAACGGATTATTCGAAATATACCCTACAACAAAGACAGCTGAAGAAAGAAAAGCTAAAAAACCCGAAAAACTAAGAGTTAGCAAGTAATAGCACCTCCGTTTCTTTTTTACCTATCAAATTATATGTGTTAAAAAACGAAAAGTGCCTGACCGTAAGAAAAAGGACGCATCAAAAAAGATTTGAACTTTTTCCAGATTCTATCTAGTAAAATTCAAATCTCTTCTTTTCTTTTATTTTATATCGCTATATTTTTTATATTTTCTATAAATAATAATGCTTCCTGTTAATAGCACAACCACTGTTATAATCGTAAGAGGATAAATTCCTGTTTGTGGTAATTTCGTGTCTGGTACTACAGTAGTATCGTCGCCTTCTAATTCTATATCTGCAAAATCAAAATGTACTAAAGTATTTCCTTCTAATAAATTATTTTCTCGATAAATAGCAACATCTTCTACTGTAACATATTTTCCATTTTCGTCTTCTACTAACATATAAATAAAATAATAGGCATCTTGTTCTATATTTAATTCATGGACTAAATTATAATCTAAGCCCTCTAAAGAAATGGTTCCTGTTTTGATGTACTTTGCTTTTTTTGCATAATCTAATAACTTTTCATAAGCCACTTCAGAAGATTCTTTTTGGAAAGCTCTTAAAATACTGTTGGATGTAATTTTTCCTATTTTATAAGTAATGTTTCTTCCCTCTTTTAAGCCAATACTATTGGAAACCATTGTTTCCTCTGCTTCATAAAGCCATATATCTAATCTTTTTCCTAAACTTGGTAAGGGAATATTTGGTATTTCTTTGGCTCCCATTACAACATTTAGAGTGTTGTCTGGTGTTTTTTCTATTACATAAATATAATTTTTACCTGTATATTCTAATAGTTCGCTTGCTTTTTCTGGTAGAATAGAACATACTGCTTTATTTTCAGAATCTACTACTATTCTAGTTGCATCCTCTGGTATACTTGTAAAAGTTTTTTTGCTTTCTTTTGAAAGATAGATGTAATAAGCAGAATCTGATTTCACTTTAAAATTTCGAATAGTTACTTCTAAATCTTTAAAATTTCTTGATTGGTAGCTAAATTTTGCATTGGAAAAATCTGTTTTATTACTTATAACAGGATCTTTTGCCCCTGTTACCGTAATTGTACAAGTTGCACTTTTTCCATCTACAGTAGCGGTAATAACTGTTATTCCTTCTTTTCTTGCTTGCACATTTCCATTTGCATCTACGGTTGCTACGTCTTCTTTACTACTTTTCCATGTAATCGTATTTTTTGAATTTGTAGTAGCATTTAATTTTAATGTTTTAGAAACTTCTAGCGTAGCTGTTGTTTTGTCCAAAGTAAGGGTAGTAGAACTATTAACAGTCGTTGAATAAACCGTTGCATCATAATATGTATTGGTTGCCGTTACTAATTTAGCCCATAAGGCAAAATGAATTTCTCCAGAATACTGAGAAAAATCTAACTGCACATTATCTTCCTCTTGTGATGTTTGTATCCAATTTTGTTCTTGATAAGATGGTATTAATTGCTGACGTTGTTTATCAAATTCTTCTAATTTCGCATTATAAGTATCTACATGTTGGTTATACTCTTGTCTTGCCTTGTCGTATTCTGCTTTTATTCTTTGCTGTTCTTCTTCTTTTTGTTCTTCCTGTAAGAGTTGCTCATATTGTGTTTTTAAAGATTTTACATTAGCTTCTTCTGTTGTTAATTTTGCTCTTTCTGAATTGACATATTGTTGTTGTTCTGTATTTTTAGCCATAAGCTGATTATAAATAGTATCCGAAACATCTATTTTTTGATAAAATAAAGTATAGGCTTCTTTTAACGAAGAACTTACTCGAATTGTCCCTTGTGCATTAAAAATACTGTATGGCATTGAAATATATCCCTTTGGATCTAATTCTACCTCATTACTATATGCTTGTACCTTACAAGTTAGACAAACTAATAAAAAAACACATAAAAGTATTGTCATTTTTTGTCTTTTCATTTGTTTTATTTCCTCCCTTTCCCTTTTATGCCATCATCTTATCATTTCCGATTTTTTTTTGCAATATTTTTAAGAATATTTTTCCTATTTCTATATAGAAAAAATTATGTATAAAAAATTTTTTCTATCATAATTTGAAATAAGGTGATTTTTCTATGAATTTTTTCCTTTCCATTGGAAAAGGCATACTAATTGGAGCAGGTGCTATTCTCCCTCGGTATTAGCAGTGGTGTACTTTGTGTTATTTTCGGTTTATATGAAAATTTAGTAAACAGTGTTTTAGGACTTTTTCAAAATTTCAAAAAAAATGCCTCTTTTTTATTTCCTATTGTTGTGGGAATAGGAATTGGCTTCTTCTTGTTTGGAAAATTATTACATTATGTTTTGCTATCCTATGAGTCTGAAACCAAAGTCTTATTTTTAGGTTTGATACTAGGAAGTATTCCAGCTTTAGGAAAACAAGCAAAAAAAGAAAAGAAATTTCATCTTTCTTTTCTCTTCTATACCTTTCTTAGTTTTTCCGTTGGCTTTTTCTTATTTTTGTTAGAAACCAAAATGAACCCTATTTCTTCTTGTTTTTCTACAAATTTTATTTTTCTATTTTTTTCTGGATTTGTTATGTCTTGTGGAATCATCATTCCAGGGGTTAGTAGTACGATTCTTCTAATGTGTCTTGGAAGTTACTATGTGTACTTAGAAGCCATTGCAACTTTTAACTTGTTCATTTTAGTTCCCATGGGACTTGGCATTGCTTGCGGTTGTTTGTTTTTTTTACTTTGTATTCGTTTTTTTCTAAACCATTACCGTGTTCAAACCTACTATGCTATTATTGGTTTTGTGCTTGGCAGTATTTTTGTGCTTTTGCCTTCTTCCTTTTCTCTTATTTCTCTTTTTCTTTTTATTCTTAGTTTTGGATTAGCATGTACCATAGGGGACGTTTTCTAAAGGAGTATCTGTCCCTTTTGAGACATTATAAAATATAAAATGTACCATTAGGGACAGATACTCCTTTAGAAAACGTCCCTTTTGGTACTATTTTTTTCTTCTTAAAATCCAATTTTTTTCTACTTTTCTTGGTAGTTTCATTAAAACTTTTTGTTCTGCTTTTCCTGGGTTAATATAAGAAATTTCCTCTTTTGTTTCTATATCCCATAAGGAATTAATGGTAAATTTTACGGTTTCTATTTGATGTGGTACAATGAGTTCTAACTGATCTCCTACTTGTAATTTATTTTTTATTTCGACTACTACTTTATCTTGCTGTTCTTCTACTATTTTTCCACCAAATTCGTATTCTGAATTGTATTGTTTTCCTTCATATTCTTGAAAGTCTTTGTTGTTCCTATCATTAAAATAAAAAGTGGTTAAGCCTCTTGTTTTTGTTTTCTCTAATTCTGCTAAATATTTGGCATAGTCATAATTTTTTGGGTCTTTTTCATAATCGTCTATGGCATTTCGATAAGCATTGACAACAGATGCTAAATAATATTCTGTTTTTAATCTTCCTTCTATTTTTAAACTATCTATTCCCATTTCTATAATTTCTGGTATTTCTTTTATTAAGCACATATCTTTCGAAGAAAAAATGTAAGTTCCTTTTTCGTCATATTCTACTGGCATTAAATTTCCTGGCTTATTCACTTCTTCTACATAAACATTATAGGCCCACCTGCAACTTTGTGCACAGTCTCCTAGATTAGCACTTCTTCCTGCTAAAAAGTCGCTTAGGAAACATCTTCCTGAATAGCCAAAACAAATAGCCCCATGAATAAACATTTCTACTTCTAAGTCTTTTGGCTTGTTTTTCATGAGTTCTTTTATTTGTTCTTTGTTCATTTCTCTTCCTAAAATGACTCTTTTAGCTCCATTTTTATACCAAAAGTTTGCTGCATGATAACTTAGCGTATTTGCCTGCGTACTAATATGAATTTTTATATCTGGTGCATATTCTTTTATGATTTCTACTACACCACCGTCCGCTACAATAATTCCATCTACTTTTAATTCTTGTAACATTTGTGCTTGTTTTTTTATTTCTTCGTAATTTTCATCCCATGCATAAATATTCATAGCTGTATATACTTTTTTATGAATAGAATGTGCATAGTTTATGGTACTTGCTAAATCATTATCTTTCATTTCTGCTCTCGTTCTTAGAGATAAGCTTGAAGTTCCTGCATAGACTGCATCTGCTCCATATAGAAAGGCAATTTTAGCTTTTTCCAAAGAACCTGCTGGTGCTAATAATTCTGGTTTTTTCATTTTTTCTCTTCCTTTTCTGCTTTTATTCTGTTTTTTATTATACCATTTTTATACAAAAAAGAAAAGTTCTAATTTGAACTTTTAGCAAAAACATTAGAATATAAACTAAAAATAAAAAATAAAATAAATAAGCCGAAAAAGAAGGATGTATTTATTCTTTACTTTTCTACACAAATTTGATATGATAAATTGCGAAAGGAGAAATAAACAAATGACTAAATTAGAAAAAGAAAACCAACCTAAAAAACTAAGCAAATTTCAAACCTATTTTTTATATTTCTTTTTATTTGCTTTTTTAGGTTGGTGTATAGAAACAATTTATGGTTTTATTGTACTAGGGCATTTTACCAAACGTGGTTTTCTTTATGGTCCTTTATGTCCTATTTATGGTTATGGAGCTTTAATTTTAATTATATTTTTAGGAAAATATCGTAACCATACTTTAAAACTTTTTGTTTATTCCGCCATTATTTTTTCCGTTTTTGAATATTTAGCTAGTTATGTATTAGAAGTATTGTTCCACTCTTACTGGTGGGATTATACTTATGATTTTTTTAATCTAAATGGTAGAATTAGTATTTTCTATTCTTTAGCTTGGGGAATTATTGCCATTCTTTTTATAGGACATATATACCCTTTTTTTAAGAAAAATGTAAATCTTGTTCTTTCTAAAATTCCTTATCCTATCAAAAATATTTTATTTTTTAGTATCTTTGTAGCTTTTTCCTTTGACACCATTTTTTCGTGTGTACGCCATTTTCCTATTGCTTAAAATTGGAAATGGGTAAAAAGCTATTCTTCTTTATATTTCGAAACGGCTAAACCATCTCCTACTTCTAAAATCTCTGTTTCTAAGGAAGGATTGTTGGTTACTTCTTGTAAATATTCTCTTAAATTTTTTACTGCTGTACGTTGCTTATGTTTATGATAATCCCCTAAAACATACCCCTTATATAAAACATTATCTGCTAAAATGATTCCCTGTGGCATTAACATTCTTAATGCTTCTTGCAAAAAAAATGGATATTTTCCTTTTGCTGCATCTATAAAAACGACATCATATTTTTCTTCCAAAGTTGGTAAAATTTCTACTGCATCTCCTTCTAAAATACGAATTTTCTCTTCTACTCCCATTTTTTTAATGTTTTGTTTTGCTTCTTCTATTCTTTCTTTTTCTCTTT
>CANRFE010000069.1 GCA_947629805.1 uncultured Clostridia bacterium
CTTCAGCTGAAAAACAGTTAAAAGAAATGATTGACTTTTATAATCTATGTAGTATTATATTAGCAAAATATTTTCCTGCTGAACAGGCTGAAAACAATTTTATGTTATTATCTATTCTCGCCTCGCAAGGGGAAACACCATCAATTACAGATGAACAACTATCGAGAGCTTTTAGATTATTAGATAGTTATGAAGAATTTGAAAACAGAATAACTGCTACCCAAGCATTATTCTATCAGTATCATGAAAGCTTTCCAGATTTATATGAAAGATATAATTTGGAAGATATTTCTAAACAGAGTATTCATGATATGATTGAAAGTGGAAGATATCTATTAAGCGAAGATGCAACATCTGTTAAAAAGTTGTTGGAGCGTTGGGAAATATCTTAACATGTAAGAAGATGGAAGTAAAAATCCATCTTCTTATACTTTAAATTATTTATATAAAAATAATCATGTACATAAAAAAATAGATATATCCTATTGTTGATAATTACTCATAGTAATCATCTCACACCATCCTTTCATTCAAAATAAAAGACATCAAAAAAATCAACCTTTTACAGTTGATTTATCAATATATCGCCATAGTGCGACGATTTTACTTATTGGAGTGGGTAGCGAGAATCGAACTCGCGCTATCAGGTCGGAAGCATGACATTCTACCACTAAATTATACCCACAAATAAAACTAATTCTATTATATCGTATTTTAAGCAAGCTTTCAATAGAAAACTTGTAAAATATTTTGCTAAAGAGTTGTAAAAGAAAATGAAAAGTGATAAGATAAACAAAATTTTACATAGAATAGTAAAAAGGAGAAGAGAAAGTTTGGAACAAACATGGTTTAATAAAACAATAGAAGAAACGTGTACAATTTTGAAAACGAATACAGAAAAAGGTTTGTCAGAAGAGGAAATAGAGGAAAAAAGAAAACAATATGGGTATAACGAATTAAAGGCGAAAAAGAAAAAAAGTTTATTTCTAAAATTTTTAGAAGAATTTAAAGACTTTATGATTCTTATTTTAATTCTTGCTGCCATTATTTCAGGGGTAATTGGTGTAATAGAGGGAGAAGGTATTACAGATACTATTATTATTTTAATTGTAGTAGTTGTGAATGCTATTATTGGAGTTGCACAAGAAAATAAAGCAGAGAAGTCTTTAGAAGCTTTGCAAAAATTAAGTAGCCATGCAGCAAAAGTAATCAGAAATGGAAATTTAATAGTTCTTCCTGCCAGAGAATTGGTACCTGGGGATATTGTAGTATTAGAAACCGGAGATTACATTGCAGCAGATTTACGATTAATAGAAGCAGTTAATTTGAAAGTACAAGAAGCTTCTTTAACAGGGGAATCTGTGCCAGTAGAAAAAAATACGCTTGTGATGCAAGAAGAAAAAGTAGGAATAGGAGACCGTATTAACCAAGCCTTTTCTTCTAGTTTAGTTACTTATGGTAGAGGAAAAGGAATTGTAGTAGAAACTGGAATGAATACAGAAGTAGGAAAAATTGCTGGAATTCTTAATGATACAATTGAAACAGAAACTCCTCTTCAAAATAAACTAAACAAGTTAGGAAAAACTTTAGGAATTGCGGCAGTTATAATTTGTATTGTTATTTTTATTGTAGGAATTGCTATTGGAAAGAATGCTATGGAAATGTTTATGACGGCCGTAAGCTTAGCAGTAGCAGCAATTCCAGAAGGTTTAGCTGCAGTTTCTACCATTGTACTTGCGATTGGTGTGCAAAGAATGGTAAAGAAAAATGCAATTGTAAAAAAACTTCCCGCAGTAGAAACACTGGGTAGCAGTACGGTTATTTGTTCAGACAAAACAGGAACCTTAACGCAAAATAAAATGACGGTACAAAAAGTATTTTATGACAATATTTTACAAAGTGTAGAAGATGCAAAAATAAATAACAATAACGAAGAATTAAAACAACTAGTGTATATTAGCATGCTTTGCAATGATACAAAAGTAGGAAAAGATAAGAAATTAACTGGTGATCCAACAGAAACAGCTTTAATTGATATGGGCTTTGAACTTGATTTTAATCCAGCTGTTTTAGAAGAATTTCCAAGAGTGGACGAAATTCCATTTGATTCGGAGAGAAAGCTTATGACTACCGTTCATAAAGTAGGAGAGTCTTATATTGTTTATACAAAAGGAGGAGTGGATGAACTTTTAAAATGTTGTAATAGCTACAATTTGAATGGAGAAATAAAAACAGATATAGAGCAATACAAAAAAGTAATTGAAAGGAATAATGAAGCAATGGCAAAAGAAGCGTTAAGAATACTTGCCATGGCTTATAAACAGCTAGACCATAAACCACAAAAAGAAGACTTAAAAGATTTAGAAAATCATTTAACTTATATCGGAATGGTTGGCATGATAGATCCTCCTCGAGAAGAAGCAAAAAAAGCAGTAGAAAAATGTAAAAGAGCAGGAATAAAAACAGTAATGATAACAGGAGATCATAAAATAACGGCAACAGCTATTGCAAAAGAATTAGGTATTTTAGAAAAAGAAGAAGAGGCAATTACTGGTAAAGAATTAGAAGAAATGGCACAAGAAGAGCTAGAAAAAAATATTCGACAGTATAGTGTATATGCTAGAGTGTCTCCGGAACATAAAGTAAGAATTGTAAAAGCATGGCAAAAACAAGGCGAAATTGTAGCCATGACAGGAGATGGGGTAAACGATGCACCTTCTTTGAAAACAGCCGATATTGGATGTAGTATGGGAATTGTAGGAACGGATGTGGCAAAAGAAGCAGCAGATGTTATTTTAACAGATGATAATTTTGCAACGGTTGTTTCTGCCGTAGAAGAAGGCAGACGTATTTATGATAATATATTAAAAGCAATTCAATTTTTATTATCTAGTAATGTAGGAGAAATAGTTGTATTATTTATTGCCATTTTGATTACTCCATGGATTTCCCATTTCTTTGCTATTGATGTAAATTTAATAGTTCCATTACTTCCTATTCATATTTTATGGATTAATTTAGTAACCGATTCTCTTCCTGCTTTAGCTTTAGCGGTAGATCCAGCAGAAAAAGATGTTATGGATAGAAAACCCAAAAAGCCACAAAAGGGTATTTTTACAAAAGGAATGTCATGGCGTATTATTTATCAGGGAATGATGATAGGGTTTCTTACTTTAGCTGCTTTTTTAATTGGTCTTGCTACCAAAGAGGAAAATCTTCCTATTATAGAGGGCTTAAGTAAGGAAGAAATAAAAGTAGAAATTGGGCAAACTATGGCTTTTACAGTACTTGCCTTATCCGAGCTTGTGCATGTGTTTAATATTAGAAACAATAAAAAATCCCTATTCAAAAGCAATCCATTTAACAACAAACAATTATTATTAGCTATTGGTGTATCTGCGGCTTTAATGCTTGTTATTTTGTTTGTACCTGCATTAAGACATATTTTTAGTATTCCTATTTTACCAGTGGCAAATATTATAGAAGTAATTTTATTAGTACTCGCACCAATTGTTATTGTAGAGATATTTAAATTCTTAAAAATTAATACTATAAAAGAAGAATAAAATATTGCCAATCTTAGAAGTTTATGATACAATACCTTTATCTGTTTTTCTTATCCTCTTATAGAAAGGGTAGAACTTAGAAGTGTGCTAGACAGGATAATTATCAAGGAGGACGAAACGAATATGAAAATGGTAAAAGTGTTTTTGAAGAATCGGAAAAAGTCGAAAAAAAGGGAATGGAGAAGGATAAACTGGATTTGCTTCCTAAGTTATTGTGTAAATCGAGGAATCTTTCGAAGCAAAGAGTGGGATATTACTTTTCCAAGTAAAAAGTGGGTAGTGAATGAAACAGAATTTAAAAATATTTTAAAAACTATGCACTTAGAAATCAAAAATCGGTATTACTTTTCTGCAAGAACAATTTATACCGTTAAAAGTGTATAACGGGTAAAGTACACAAACAAAAAGGTAGAAGTTAATTTTTAACTTTTACCTTTTTTATTACCAAGAAAAGATTTTATAAAAATTAAATAAGATGCTTGTCCAGAATAAGAACAAAGTATATAATAATTTGTAAGGAAAAAAGGAGGTACATTATGAAAAAGAATATTATTTTTCCCGATTATGAACATAGTATTTTAAATTTAATAAATACCATATTAAAATATTATCATGTGGAAACAAAATATTCTTCTTTACCAAAATTAGAAAAGATATTGGCAAAACAATACAAAAATATTGTTTTGCTTCTATTAGATGGCATGGGAGAAAATTTGATAAAAAACATTTCACCGAATGGCTTTTTTTCGAAACACCATCAAGATGTTATTACTTCGGTATGTCCTTCCACCACAACGGCTGCTATTACTACTTATTATTCAGGAAAACCACCTATCGAAACAGGGTGGATTGCAATGTCACAATATTTCAAAGAATATGGTAGAGCAATGGAAATGCTACGTAAAGTAGAATCTTATACGGGGGAAAAAATAAGTAATGCTAGAATGGATGTATTTGATTTAGTAAAATATGTTCCTATTTATGAACAAATAGAAAAAGAAAATCCCAATGTGAAAGCTTATGAAATTAACCCTACTTTTTGTGAAGCAAGAAGTAAAAGAAATGAGAAAGCAGATACCATAGATTTAATGTGTGATGCTATTCAAGCTATTTGTAAGAGGCAAGACCATAATTTTATTTTGGCGTATAGTGCGGATCCAGATGGAATTTTGCATAAGTATGGTTGTAATTCAGAAGAAGTAAGAACATTTATAAAAGAAACAGAAGAAAAAATAGAAGAGATGTGCAAACAATTACAAGGAAGTGATACTTTATTTATTCTCTCGGCAGATCATGGTCATAAAGATATTAAAACAGTTTATTCTGTTTTAGACTTAGAAGAAATTCAAGATTGTATTAGTATGCCACCTAGTTTAGAGTCAAGAGCAGTTACATTTTGGGTAAAAGAAGGAAAAAAAGAAAAATTTGAAAAATTCTTTCGAACAAAGTTAAAAGATGAGTTTTTATTGTTTACTAAAGAAGAATTTTTGAACAAACATTTTTTAGGGTATGGAACAATGCATAAAAAAATAGATGATTTTTTAGGAAATTATATTGCTCTTTCTATTTCAGATTCCATTATAAAATTAGAAACTAATATATCCAAAGAGAAAGCAAATAAAAAATCAACACATTGTGGTTTAACAAAAGAGGAAATGGAGGTTCCCCTTATTTTAGTAGATTGCAAATAAAAAATATCTTCTTGTTTTTAAGTTTAAAAACAAGAAGATATTTTTTTTGTGGTTACATTTTGAACAGAAACTCTTTAGTATTTTGCTGAATTCTTTGCGGAACGTCATCCCAATGTTTTAAAAGAGCTGCCTGAATTTCTTCACAGGTTTCTTTAATTTTGTCTACAAAGGGGTGATGTCTCCAATCCCAAATTTCATCCGGAAGGAAGGTATAGTCCTTGTATAAAAGAAGTTGCCGTACATATTGGCGAGGAATATAAAGATTCGGGTTGTCGTTAATTCGCCAGTCTTCATCATTTTCTCCTCGTATCAATAAATACGAATTCTTTCCATACAAATGTAAATCTTCATAAGAAATTCTTTCGAAAGGGAAATGAGAGAAAGTTTCGATACTATCCGCATCTAATCTGCTAGGGGCTACATGCGTGTGGGAATGGACAATAGAGTTTTTAGCTTTTCCAATTCCTCCATTTCCACTACCATTTTCCCATACTAAAACATTCGATGTGCAATAGGTTAGCTGCAACATATAACATACGTCTTCTAATACCGTTAAAAATTCCTGGCGTACTTCTAAGGGTAATTCTGCATTAGACATTACGTGTTGCTTGGGAATAATGAGTAAATACCCCTTAATGAATTCTCCAATGGTAGGCATTACAAAGAAGTTTTTACTTCTATATAAGGTTCTGTGAAGCCCAATATCACGATCACAATAACCATCGTCCATGTACCTACAATATGGACAATCCGAACGCTTGGGAGCTTCTCCTAAACCAGAACTATTTGCCTTATGATCGCCAATGTCACAATGGTGTTTCGTAGCAATACAGGCAAATTGCTCTGCTATGTTGCCAGCGCTGGTTTGTATGCTATTTGCACAAGAAAAATTGTGCTCTGTAACGGTAATAAAAATGGCAGTTTCTTTCAAACTTTCCTCTGCTACATCACGGCATGCTACACTTTTGTTGTTACGAAAAACTTCTTTCACAATTTCCGTAGAAATCTGTTTTTCTTTGAAAACAGATAACCCCTTAAATAGAAGCTCATCGAGAACCGATAAAACCAAATCTTCCTTGCCTCTTAGAATAAATAGATTCCGTGTTTTCTTCATAGATTTGTACCTACCTTTCTAAAAAAGAAGAACCATGTTTTCCTATGCTTTTACTACACCAGTTAATTTTCCAAGGTGTTGGTAGCCTTCCAAGCGAATATCTGCCAATCCTTTCGAATTGTCAAAAGCATAGAAATCGTCTACTTCAGGGTTGAGCCACAGTTTAGGTGCTGGTAGAGCATCTTTTCTCCTTCTTAACATTTCTTTAATTTGTTCTATATGCTCTTCGTAGATATGTGTATCTACCATATTGTAGTGCATTTCACCGGGTTTCAGTCCAGTAACATGTGCCAGCATATAGGTTAAGGCAGCATACTGCGTAATGTTAAAGGGAACGCCAAGAAAGATATCGCACGAGCGCTGCTCTACGAAAGTGTAAAGCTTTCCATCTAACACAAGAAATTGCACCTTGTACACGCAAGGAGGTAAAACGGCTTTATC
>CANRFE010000070.1 GCA_947629805.1 uncultured Clostridia bacterium
GATCCCATCTTCTTGTTTGATGTCCAAAATGAACACCTGCTTCTAGTAATTGTTTCATTGCAACTACTGCCATTTTTCTTCCTCCTTTTTGTTACTCCTCCACTTTATTTTTACATTTAAAAAGACTTGTTGTAACAAGCACACTTTTTAAACTAGATAAAGTGTGTGTATTTTTAACGCTTTCTATCATAACACAAAAAGCTTGCAAATGCAAGCTTTTTGTGAAATTTTATGAAATTTTTGGCAGTTTTGCAACATGTTCTTTTAGCTTTTTGATAGCAATGCTAGACTTTTCCCATACCCCCAGTAAAAACATTAGTATAATATCTATTACTAAAGTAATTAAAAATGGCACAGTTAATAGAAAACCAACCGCTCTTTCAAAATACCATTTTTGGGTATTTTGTTCTTCTCTTTTTACTGATATTACCTCATTTCTTCTGCCATAATCTTTTACTTGTATTGTTATAGATATATCTTTGTACAAATATTTTAGTTGCATTTCCAAATTGTGTGTTTTACTATTATGCGTATAACTTTTAATTTCATAAGGGTATTGAGGAGTAAAGTCTTCTGTTGTTAGCATCCTTTTTGCTTCTTCTTCTAATTGTTGGTACTCTGCCTCCGGATAGTGCAAAAGCTCTTTCCAACTATTGTTAACAGTATAATATAAAAAGGTAGCTAATGTAGTTAACAGAAAACAAATAATACTAAACCGCATTATATTTTTCTCTTCTTCTAAGTAGTTTTTTAGCATTTGCAATCGTTCTTTCATGATAGTTTCCTCCTAAATTATTATGGTGGTTTTTTCCTTTTACTTAAGTGACTGCCATTCTTAAGCATATAAGGTATGTAAATAAGAACATCTTCATTATAGCACAATTTACATAATTTTGCAACTTTTCGTTTTATTTCCTCTTCTATTCTATCTTCTGGTATTTTTCAAAACAAGAAAATTTGCCTTCTCTACTATAAAAATAGGGAGTATTTTATCAAAAAAGATAAAATACTCCCTATTTTTATAAAGATTAGATTCGCCTCAGTTTTTTCTTTTTTTGGTATTTTTTTATTTTTCTCTGTATACAAAACACTTCATAAAGAAAGAAAACCAATAATAAAACAACCAAATATACAATAGAAGCTATTAAAGCTCCTAAGCATATAATAGGAACCATTACTATAGCTAAGTATTCTTTTTGAGACTTTGGATAATACATTTTTACTTCTTGTTTCTCTGTTCCAAGGTTATTTGCTATAACTTTCATAGTGGTATCAGTAAGAAAGTATATATTTTGTCCATATAACTTCATACGTAAATGTGTTCCATCTATATAAACATTGCCTATACGATAACCACTATTTTCTTTTTTTCTACCATTTTCAATAAAATACTCCGCTTCTTCTTTCATATTTTGATATTCTTCTTTTGGGTAGATAAAAACTTTCCCATTTGTACTACTTTTCATGGAAATACATACAACACTCATACAACAAAACCATAAAACTATAAAATTCCATACCTTGTTACTTGGATCAATTAAACTATCCAATAAATTCCGAATCTTTCTCATTTTTTTCTCCTTCTAATTAGAATAAAAGATTTACTTTTAGCTAGGAAGAATTTTCTTTCCTATAAAAGTAATAAAAACAATTGTTACCAGTACTTATTATAGCATACTTAACATAAATCATCAAGGGTTAAAAGAAAAATTAACTATTTTTTCATTTTCTATTTATCTTTTTCTCTGTTTATGATAGAATGAAATCGAATTATAAAAGATATTGTATTTTTTTGTATAGTTAAGGAGGATATCATGATGGAATTAAATAAATGTAAACGTTGTGGCGCCTTTTTCGTATCTACCAATTCAGTTTGTCCTAATTGTGAACCAAAAGATACTATGGAATTAGCTAAGTTAAAAGGGTTTTTAGCAGAAAATGCTTGTCCTAATTCTATGGATGCTTTAGCTTCTAATACTGGCATTTCCGTTAAAAATTTAAACCGCTTCTTACAACAAGAAGACTTTTCTGCTATTGCTTCGCAATTAGAACTTACACCCCCTATTCAAACAAATTTGAAATAAAAAAAGAGCGAAATCTTCTTGAAGTTTCGCTTTTTTTTTTGAACTTATATTCTTTCTAAAATCATTTTTTCTTTCTTTACTGGCATATTTGCTATGGTAATTGCCTGTTGTACCATTTCTCTTGCTTCTTCTAACACCTCTTTGTTATTGGTATACAAAGTAGCAATTTTTTCTTCCCTTTTTACATATTCCCCTACTTTATGATGTAACAAAATTCCTGCTGTTTTATCAATTTTATCTTCTTTTTTCCATCTCCCTGCTCCTAAAAAACACGCTGCTTTTCCTAACTGTTCTGCCTCCATTTGGGTAATATATCCCTCTTCTTGTTTTTCTACTGAAATACAATAATTTGCTTTTTCAAATTTGTTTATATCTTTGCAAAAAGAAGAATCTCCTCCTTGTTTTTCCACTAACGTAAGAAACTTTTCATAAGCAAGTCGCGAAGTTATACATTGTTCTATTTTTCTTTTATTTTCTTCTATATCTTCTCCTTTTTGTGCTAATTTTAGCATAATACTTCCTAAATGCAAAACAACTTCTTTTACATCTGGTAACATTTTGCCTTGTAATGCCTGAATTGCTTCTATAACTTCTAATGTATTTCCTATAGAATAGCCTAATGGTTCATTCATGCTCGTAATAACGCAAATGGTTTCTTTTCCTGCTAAATTTCCTATTTCCTTCATGACACGCGCAAGCATTTCTGCTTCTTCTTTTGTTTTCATAAAAGCACCTTTTCCACAAGTTACATCTAATAAAATTTTATGCGCCCCTGCTGCTATTTTTTTACTCATAATACTAGAAGCAATTAAAGGAATGCTGTTGGTACAGCCAATAGCATCTCGTAATGCATAAAGCTTCTTATCTGCTAGTGCTAGATTACCTGTTTGGCTAATTAAACTAATTCCTATTTCTTTTACATTTTGCATAAACTGTTCTATGGTTATATTGGTTTGATAGCCTGGAATTGCTTCCAATTTATCTACTGTTCCCCCTGTAAATCCTAAACCTCTTCCTGACATTTTGGCTACTGGTACTCCCAAAGCTGCCATAATAGGCATTAAAATTAAAGTAATTTTATCTCCTACTCCCCCTGTACTATGTTTGTCTACAACCATTCCTAATTTAGTTAAATCCAATACATCTCCTGAATTTGCCATTGCTAAAGTTAAATTTGTTATTTCTTGGTTTGTCATACCATTAAGGTAAATTGCCATTACCAAAGCTGCTGCCTGATAATCTTCTATGGTACCCTTTGTATACTCTGTTATAAAATAGTCAATTTCCTGTTTCGTTAATTCTTTTTTGTCCCTTTTCTTTTCTATTATACTTAAAATATTCATTTTATCTCCTATCAGAATTTATTTTGGATAATATTTTTTACAAAGCTTAAACGATGAAGAGGACACAAACCATATTGTTGAATCGCTTCTATATGCATTTTCGTTCCATATCCTTTATGTTTTATAAAACCATATTGTGGATATATGCTATCCCATTCTCTCATAATGCGATCCCTTGTTACTTTTGCAATAATAGAAGCCGCTGCTATGGAATAGCACTTAGCATCTCCCTTAATAATAGAGGTATATGGTATTCCTAAAGTATTAATATTTGTTAATGCATCTACTAAAATTCTATCTGGCTTTATTTTTAGTCCTTGCACTGCCTTAGTCAAAGCCTTTTTTGTTGCTTGTAAAATATTAATTTCATCAATTTCTTGTTGATTACTTATTCCTACTGCCCATGCTAGAGCCTCTTGTGTAATTGTTTCATACAACAATTCTCTTTTCTTTTCTGTTACTTTTTTAGAATCATTTACTCCTTCTATGGTAGAATTTTGTGGCATAATAACAGCAGCAACAACAACGGGGCCAGCTAATGGCCCTCTTCCTGCTTCATCAATTCCACAAATCGTTTTTATTCCTGTTTCATAAATTTCTTTCTCAATTTGTTTTAGTTGCATTAATCTTTCTAATTCTTTTTCTTTCATATTTCCTCTTCTACTACATTATTTTCTTCTTTGTTTAATTGTTCTAATCCAGACAATTTATAATAGGTAGTATTTCCTACTTTAATTCCTTTTGTATAAAGCACTTCCCCCGTACTATAATTTACCATATAATACCCTTTTTCCAAACGAATGGCTCCTAGGCCTAACTCTTCTAAGTTCGACTTTTCTAATAAATAATATTGTTCAAATTCTTCCTCTTCTGTTGTACAAATTCCCTTTTCTAGTAATTCTTTTACCTCTATATCTTCCATAGAATCTGTTAATTTTCTTCCTACTAAAAGGTCTTCTTGCTCATTTATAATAGCTTCTTCTGATAAAACTTTTATTTTCCCTTGAATTAATAACATATCTGTTTTATAAGTTTCTACTATTTGTTTTTGCAGTATGGTATAGAAAAAATAAACTGCACTTACTATAATAAGAATAATCAGAATAATACAAATGATTAAAGTTAAATGCCCCATTCCTTTTTCCCTTTTCATTTCTTCCTCCTAAAAATTTTCTATTTTTTCTTTATTATATCTTGCAATAGTGATAAAATCAATATATTATAACATGATTTTCACACGATTTTCACATTTCTATCGTATGATTATTCTGATTTAGGAAAAAATATTTTAGAAAGGAAGTCTTATAACATGGAAAAAGAAAGTAAAGAAGAAGAAAAGGTACAAGAACCAAAAAAAGAGTACCAAGCAATTGGTAACATGGTAAAAAAGAAGGATTTTGCTTTTGGAAAACAAATAGTAGTCCCTTTTGTTTCTGGTTTAGTAGGAGCTGGTGTAGTTCTTGGCGTTTGTTTTGGTGTTCCTAATATAAAACAAACTTTATTTCAAGCAAACCAAACTACAACGCAAAATGCAGGTCTCTCCAATACAAATACTAACTCTTCCCCTAATACCAATCTTATTTCTTTAAGTAATTATTCTGAAACAGGTGTTGGAGTTGCCCAAAAAGTACTTCCTTCTGTTGTTGGTATTAAAGTAGAATATTCTGTTTCTTCTATTTTTTATCGTAATATGTCTAATACTGCAAATGCAGAAGGATCTGGCATCATTATTAGCGAAGATGGTTATATTTTAACCAATAATCATATTGTAAATACAAGTTCTACCTCCTCTTTTTATGAAGTAGGAAAAGCAAATAAAGTAACTGTTACTTTATACAATGACGAAACCGAGTATGAAGGAACTATTGTAGGAACAGATGAAGAAACCGATTTAGCTGTTATTAAAATTGATAAAACCGGTTTAACCCCTGCAGAACTTGGTAATTCCGATAGTGTAACGGTAGGCGAATTTGCTATGGCAATTGGAAACCCTTTAGGCATGCAAAGTAGTGTTTCTGGTGGTATGATTAGCGCTGTAAATCGTAAAGTAACTAGTGATGGAACTACGTATACACTAATTCAAACCGATACTGCTATTAATTCTGGTAATAGTGGAGGTGCCTTGGTTAATAGCCAAGGGCAAGTTATTGGAATTAACACCCTAAAAATGTCTGGTTCTGGAATCGAGGGTATGGGATTTGCTATTCCAATTAATTTAGCCAAACCAATTTATGAACAATTAATTCAATACAATAAAGTAAAAAGACCTTACATGGGTATTTCTGGTAGAGATTTAGATGAACAAACTGCAGAAGCTAATCATTTAGTAGTAGGTGTATATATTTTAGATGTTGAAGAATTTTCTGCCGCAGAAAAAGCAGGATTAAAACTAGGTGATGTTATTACTGCAGTAGATTCGAAAAAAATTACTACTATGGAAGAGTTAAACGAAATTAAGAATACACATGCTATTGGAGATACTATTACTTTAACTATTTACAGAGAGGGAAGCGAAAAACAAATCAGCCTTACATTGCAAGAACAATAATGGTTAAAATTATTTTATTTTCTCCAAACGTTTCCTATTTGTTCACACAATGGACAAATAAAACTAGTATATTATAAGTATAGTTAGTGAATAGTTTTTACCCTGCTATTTATTAACAACGTTAAAAAAACATCCCCTTTTATTTTCTAAAAAACAACTAGATAAAACCTAGTTGTTTTTTTATGTACAAAACATTATGTAAAAAAGTAAGCACTAAAAAGCTTCTCTTTTCTTGTTTTACAATCTTTCCAAAGATATAATGGAACAAAAAAAGAAGTCTTACGACTTCTTTTTTTATTCTGCTACAGTTTCTTGTGTTTCTTCTTGCTGTTCTGTACTAATATGTGTATTTCTATATTTATTTAGTCCTGTTCCAGCAGGAATTAATTTACCAATGATAACATTTTCCTTTAAGCCTATTAATTCATCTACTTTACCTTTAATTGCTGCTTCTGTTAATACTCTAGTTGTCTCTTGGAAAGATGCTGCTGATAAGAAACTATCTGTTGCAAGAGATGCTTTGGTAATTCCAAGTAAAATACGTTTTCCTATAGCTGGACGTTTTCCTTCTGCTATTGCTTGTTCGTTATTTTTCTCGAACTCATACATATCTACTAGAGAACCTGCAAACATGTTTGTATCTCCATTGTCCTCTACTCTTACCTTTTTAAGCATTTGTCTACCAATTACTTCAATATGTTTATCGTTAATATCAACACCTTGGTTACGATATACTTTTTGTACTTCTTGTACTAAGTAATTATATACA
>CANRFE010000071.1 GCA_947629805.1 uncultured Clostridia bacterium
GAGCAGTCTATTTAGCAAAAAATAAGTATACACACCCTAATAGTGTAGTAAGTACCTTAGTATATGGAGTACAATGGGATGCTATGTGTAAATATATAGGAGCAGCAAAAGCGAACATGACACACCCAACTAGCCAAACAACTTTAAGTAAGACAAAAAGTTATCCAAATGACGATGAAACTGGAGATGTAGCAAAAAATATTTACGATTTAGCAGGAAATTGTATAGAATGGACCATGGAAGAACACCGCGACATCAGTCGTGTTAGACGTGGTGGTTACTACATGGACGCTTACCCGGTCTCCAGCCGTACCGACGGCAAGCCGATCAATAGCTACAACGTCTTTGCTTTTCGTCTCGCACTTTATATAAGTAACCCTGAAAGCTAATAGCAAGAAAGCATGAAGAGTAGAGTAAAGAAACGTGAGTAGAGAAATAAAATAGAAGAATTCTTTACAAAAAATAAGCCTTGTGCTATAATAAAAATACAGTAAAAACCAAAAAGCTATGGAAACATAGCTTTTTCTTTTGAAAATAAAAATAGAAAAAAGAATAAGGAAGAAAAAATATGACAAGAAAGGAATTATTAAAACAAGGAAAAGAAACTTTGCTTCAAAAGCAGATAGAAGATGCTAGCACAATAGCAAGGCTATTATTGCAATTTGTATTAAAAAGCAATAGAATAGAATTAGTAAAAAATGATACAAAAGAAGTAAAAAAAGAAGAGAAAGAACAATATGAACAACTTATGGAAGAAATCTTAAAAGGAAAACCATTGCAATATCTTACGAAGCATCAAGAATTTTATGGCTTAAACTTCTATGTAGATTCCAATGTTCTTATTCCACAACCCGATACAGAAATTTTAGTAGAAGAAGTAGTGCATATTGCAAAACAGGAAAAGAAAAAAGAAATATTAGATATTGGCACAGGAAGTGGGTGTATTGGCATTTCTTTAGCACATTCTATAGAAGAGGTAAGCATCATGATGAGTGATATTAGCAATAAAGCTTTAGAAGTAGCCAAGAAAAATAGTAAAAGCAATCATGTAGCAGAAAAAATTACTTTTGTACAATCAGATTTGTTTGAGAAAATAGAAAACACATTTGATATAATTGTATCTAACCCACCTTATATAGAAACCAATGTTATTCCTACTTTATCAAAGCAAGTACAACAAGAACCCTATATTGCCTTAAATGGAGGAGAAGACGGACTTACTTTTTATCGAAAACTACTGCAAGAAGCTCCAAAATATTTAAATAAAAATGGGTATTTATGTATGGAAATAGGCTATAACCAAAAAGAAAAAATTTTACAATTAGCACAAAAAATAGGAATTTATAAAAAAGTAGAAATAAAACAAGACTTAGCAGGGAACAATCGTGTTTTTATTGGAAAAATATAAAAAAGAATGTGCAAGGAGGAAAACTTATGTCTTTTTCATCCGAAATAAAAGAGAATTTAAGTAAAATGATGAGCTTAAAGAATAAAGAATTAGTAAAATATGAATTAATGGGGTATTTAATTAGCAATAATACAACTTGTAAAAAAAAGACTATTTGTTATTCTACAGGCAATGAGTATAATATTAATCGCTTTAGCAAATTACTTTCCAATAAAGACTTGTTGGATTTTCAAATCGGCTTAAAAGGAAAAAAATATCAAATTATGCTTCCTAAAATAGAAACAATAAGCGAAATTCATTATGAAGAACAAAAAATTCTTTTCACAGAAAAATGTATAGAAGATTTGGAAAAAGAAAGTCAAAATGTTCAAGAAGAATTAGAAAAAAAAGCATTAATACGAGGAATCTTTCTAGGAAGTGGAAGTGTTAATAACCCAGAAAATACCTATCATTTAGAAATAATTTTAGCAGCAACAGAAAACGTACAAACGATAAAAGTTATATTAGAACAAGCAAATATTCATGTAAAAGAAATGAAACGAAAAAGTGGAATTTCTTTATATTTGAAGGATGGAGAAGAAATATCAAAATTTTTAGCTTTTATTGGGGCTAATGCAGCAGTGTTAAAATTTGAAGAAATTCGTGTGTTAAGGGACATGAAAAATACGATTAATCGTAAGGTAAACTGCGAAACGGCCAACTTAAATAAAACCATTGGAGCAGCTGTTAAACAAATAGAAGCCATTAAAAACTTACAAAGAGAAGGAAAGTTTGAAAATTTACCAGATTCTTTAAAAGAAATAGCGCTATTACGTTTAGAAAACCCAGATGCTTCTTTACTAGAATTAGGACAAATGTTAAAAAATCCAATAGGAAAATCTGGCGTAAACCATCGCCTAAAACAAATAGAACAAATGCTCCATTAGGGACGTTTTTTAAAGGAGTATCTGTCCCTTTTGCGACATTATAAACGAAAAAAGTACCATTAGGGACAGATACTCCTTTAAAAAACGTCCCTTTTGGGACAAGGAGGAAGGAAAAATAAAAGAGTTAGGTTTATATGTACATATTCCATTTTGTAAACAAAAGTGCTATTATTGCGATTTTGTTTCTTATGCACATAAGGAAGAAAAAATGCAGGAATATGTAGAAGCGTTAAAAAAGGAAATAAAACAAGAAGCAAACAAACAAGAATATGAAGTAACTTCTATTTATATGGGTGGAGGAACGCCTTCTTTGTTAAATGAAAAATATATAGAAGAAATAATGAGGGTTATAAAGCAACTATACCCTATAAGCAAAACAGCAGAAATAACACTAGAAGCAAATCCGGGAACACTTACAAAGCAAAAATTGGAACTTTATAAAAAAGTGGGAGTAAATCGACTTAGTATGGGTTTGCAATCTTGTAATAATCAGCTTTTAAGTCAAATTGGAAGAATACACACCTATGAAGAGTTTGAAAAAAATTATTTGTTAGCAAGGAAAATAGGAATTCAAAACATTAATGTAGATTTAATGTTGGGCTTACCAAACCAAACTTTGCAAGATTTAGAAGAAAGTCTTAAAAAGGTGGTTTCTTTAACTCCAGAACACATTTCTTTGTATGCTTTAATTGTAGAGGAAAATACCAAAATGCAAAAGATGGTAGAAGAAGGGAAGGCTATTTTACCAGAAGAAGAGCTAGAAAGGAAAATGTATTGGCAAGCAAAGGAGTATTTAGAACAAAATGGTTATTCCCATTATGAAATTTCAAATTTTGCTAAAAAGGGCTATGAAGCAAGGCATAACCAAAATTGTTGGTCACAAAAAGAATATATAGGGTTTGGCGTAGCAGCCCATTCTTATTTTGATAATAAGAGATATTGTAATACAAATTCAATTGAGCAATATTGCAAAAACATACAAGATGGTAACTATAGGAAAAATCGAACGATTTGTGAAATACAAACAGAAGAGGATAAGAAAAAAGAATATATGTTGCTGGGTTTAAGAAAAATAGAAGGTGTGAACATACAAGAGTTTAAAAATAAGTTTGTTCAGAACCCTTTGTATATATTTCGTGAGGAATTAGCAAAATTAGTAGAAAAGGAGCTCATTGAAGTAGATTTCAATTTTATTAAATTAACCAACAAAGGACTAGATTTTGCTAATTTAGTGTGGGAAGAATTTGTATAGCAGGCAATTTTGCATAACAGGGAATTTAGGAAAAACACAAAAAATTCACAAAAAAATTAGCAATCTGTATTGACAAGTGCTAAAAATGGGTATAATATAGAAAAAGTTAGCAGTCTAAAGTAGAAAGTGCTAAACTAAGAGGTGATAAATTGGACGAACGAAAAAAGAAAATATTACAGGCGGTTATTGATGAATATGTAAATACAGCAGAGCCAGTTAGTTCTTCGTCTTTAGTGGAAAAATATCATTTGCATTATAGTAGTGCTACGGTTCGAAACGAATTAGCAGAACTAGAAAAAAATGGCTATTTAGACAAAACACACACTTCCTCTGGTCGTATTCCCTCCGAAAAGGGTTATCGTTTTTATGTAGATGAACTTATTAAAGAAGATGATATTTCACTAGAAGAAATGAAATATATTCAATCAAAACTAGATGCAAAAATAAATGAAATAGAAGATTTAGCAAAAATTGCCACTACTACTTTGTCAGAAATTACGCATTATACTACAGTAGCTGTTGGGCCAAAGCCAGAAAGACAGCTCATTGAAGAAATAAAATTTGTGTTGTTAGGTACACGTATGCTAATGGTAGTAATTGTTACCGATAGTGGTTTGGTAAAAGAAACTATTATTAAATACGATGAAGATATTACCCAAACGCAAGTAGAAACCCTAAACAATTTATTCAATGCAAAATTAAAAGGAAAGCCATTGTCGAAAATAGATAAGCCAATGGAAGAATATATTTTAGCAGAAATTACTTATAGCATAGATGTAATAAAACCAATTATTGAACAAATTAATCGCATTATTGAGGAAGATACTTTTTATTTGGAAGGTGCCAACAAGGCTTTTGATTTACCAGAATTTAAAAGTTTAGAACTGGCAAAAAATTTCGTTCATGTTTTAGATGAAAAAGAAGTGATGTTAGACATTTTAGATTCAGGCGTTGCCAAAGACATTAATGTATATATTGGAGACGAAAACGATAAAAAGGAATTAAAGGATTTTAGTGTGATTACTTTTAAGCATTCTGTGGGAAATAAAGATTTAGGAACGATTGGCATTATAGGCCCAAAAAGGATGAATTATTCCAAAGTTATTTCCGTTATGAAATATATTAGCAAAAAAATTAACGAAAACAAGAAAGGAGAATAAAATGGCAGAAGAAAAAGAGCAAAAGACAGAAGAAGTAGAAAAGAAAGAAGAGAAAAAAGAGGAGGCAGAAGAAACAAAATTAAAAGATACCATTCTTTTACAAAAACAACAATTAGAAGAACAAGAAGATAGGTTAAAACGTTTAATGGCAGAATTTGATAACTTCAAAAAAAGAAGTGCAAAAGAAAGAGAAGGATTGTACAATTCTTTAATTTCCGATATTTTTTCTTCTTTATTACCCGTTATTGATAATTTAGAAAAGCCAGTACAAACGAAAACAGAAGACGAAAGCTATAAACAAGGGGTAGAATTAGTATTAAAACAATTTCAAGAAGTTTTAAGTGCAAATGGAGTGCAAGAAATAGAAACTGTAGGGAAAACCTTTGATCCAGAACTGCATGAAGCGGTAAGTTCGGTTACAGATGAAGCTTTAGGACAAAAAGAAATAAAAGAAGAATATAGAAAAGGTTACAAAATAGGCAATAAAGTAATACGTCATTCAATGGTAGTAGTAGCCAATTAAAAAGTTATTAATTTTAAAAATATAAAATAAAAGGTACAGAGTATGAGCAAACGCTTCTGTACAAAAGAAAGGAAGTAAAAAAATTATGGGAAAAATTATAGGAATCGATTTAGGAACAACAAATAGTTGTGTAGCTGTTATGGAAGGTGGAGAACCAGTGGTTATTCCAAATGCAGAAGGAAACAGAACTACACCATCTGTTGTTGCTTTTTCAAACAACGGAGAAAGACTAGTAGGACAGATTGCAAAGCGTCAAGCAGTAACAAACCCAGACCATACCATTATTTCTATTAAAAGAAAAATGGGAACTAATGAAAAAGTAAAAATTGATGGAGATTCTTTCTCTCCACAAGAAATATCTGCTATGATTTTACAAAAATTAAAAACCGATGCAGAAAATTATTTAGGACAAAAAGTAACCCAAGCAGTTATTACAGTACCTGCTTACTTTTCCGACAGCCAAAGGCAAGCAACCAAAGATGCAGGAAAAATTGCAGGCCTAGAAGTATTAAGAATTATTAATGAACCAACAGCAGCATCTTTAGCATTTGGTATGGATAAAGAAGACCAAGATCAAAAAATTATGATTTATGACCTAGGAGGAGGAACTTTCGATGTATCTATTCTAGATATTGGAGATGGTGTATTTGAAGTATTAGCAACCAATGGTAATACACACTTGGGGGGAGATGATTTTGACCAAAGAATTATCGACTACCTAGTAGCAGAATTCAAAAAATCCAATGGCATTGATTTAGCAAGTGATAAAATGGCAATGCAACGTTTAAAAGAAGCAGCAGAAAAGGCAAAAATAGAACTTTCTGGAATGCAACAAACCCAAATTAACTTACCATTTATTACAGCAGATGCTACAGGACCAAAACATTTAGATATTACATTATCTAGAGCAAAATTTGAAGAATTAATTTCCGATTTAGTAGATGCAACAAGAGGACCAGTAGAACAAGCAATGAAAGATGCAGGAATTACAGCTTCCGATATTCATAAAGTATTATTAGTAGGTGGTTCTACCAGAGTTCCATGTGTACAAGAAATAGTAAAGAAAATTACCGGAAAAGAACCAGACAAAGGAATAAACCCAGATGAATGTGTTGCTATTGGTGCTGCTATTCAAGGTGGAGTACTTTCTGGCGATGTAAAAGACTTAGTATTATTAGACGTAACTCCTCTATCTTTAGGAATTGAAACTTATGGTGGAGTATTTACTAAATTAATTGAAAGAAATACAACCATTCCAACCAAGAAATCACAAATCTTTTCAACAGCAGCAGATGGCCAAACTTCTGTTGAAGTACATGTTCTTCAAGGAGAACGTGAAATGGCTGCTTACAATAAAACATTAGGAAGATTCCAATTAACAGGAATTCCAGCAGCACCTCGTGGGGTACCACAAATAGAAGTAACTTTTGATATTGACGCAAATGGTATTGTTCATGTATCAGCAAAAGA
>CANRFE010000072.1 GCA_947629805.1 uncultured Clostridia bacterium
CTTCCTGAAAAGTAATCATAAATATCTCCTTTCTCATTTTTTCTTAGTATGGAATAAAAAAAGAAAAAATATGTAAAAAGCAAATAAAAAAAATGTCGAAAAGTTATTAAAAATCGTCAAAACTTCTTAAAATTCGCTCTTGGAAAATAATGGAAAATACAATATAATAGGACAAGTATTGTTACAAAAGAAAAGGAGGAAAAAAATTGAACGTAAATTATGAAGCAAAGGAAAAACTTCTTTTATTGGAAATTACAGAAGAAATTGATCATCACACAAGTGAAAAAATAAGGAGGAAAGCGGATTATGAAATTACTCGATATATGCCAAGAAAAGTTATATTTGATTTTCATCATGTCACTTTTATGGATAGTGCAGGAATAGGAATAGTACTAGGCCGATACAAAATGATGAAAATGTTAGGAGGAAGTTTAGAATTAATAAATGTTTCTCCCATGCTAAAAAAAATATTTGAAATGAGTGGCATTACCAAAATATGCCCTTTAAAAGAAATTAGTTAAAAGGTTTTATCTATTACAAGGAGGAAAAATGAAAAGTTTATATGAAAATGAAATGAAATTAGAGTTCCTTAGTAAATCGAACAATGAGGCTTTTGCTAGAATTAGCATAGCGGCTTTTGCAGCACAATTAGATCCCACCATAGAAGAACTTGCAGATATTAAAACAGCCGTTTCAGAAGCGGTTACCAATAGTATTATTCACGGCTATGAAGACAGTGAAGGAATGGTAAAAATTGATTGTAAAATTATTGGAAATTCGATTCTAATAGAAATAGCAGATATGGGAAAGGGAATAGAAAATATAGAAGAAGCAAGAAAACCTCTATATACTTCAAAGCCAAATTTAGAACGTTCGGGAATGGGCTTTACTATTATGGAGAGTTTTATGGATGAATTAAAAGTAGAATCCATTTTGGGGCTAGGAACAAAGGTTACCATGAAAAAATTAATTAAAAAAGAAGAGGTAACAGACCAAGATATTGCAATGGTTTTAAGCAAAATAACCAAAGAGGAGAGTCATCGAAAAATGGTGTATGAAAATAAAATAAAGGATATTTTAGATGCCCAAAACGGAAACCAAGAAAAGATGACAAAACTAATAGAAGAAAATAATGGACTTATTTGGAGCATAGTAAAAAGATTTCAAGACAGGGGGTATGAGTTAGAAGATTTATACCAAATAGGATGTATAGGGTTTGTAAAATCAATTCAGCGATTTAATTCTTCGTTTGAAGTAAAACTATCTACTTATGCAGTACCTTATATTTTAGGGGAAATTAAACGTTTCCTTCGAGACGATGGAAGCATAAAGGTAAGTCGCAGTATAAAAGAACTTGCCATGAAAATTAGGGATTTACAAAACAAATACCTGAAAGAAAAAGGAAAAGAAATTACAATAAAAGAAATGGAAGAACAATTAAAAGTGGCAAAAGAAGAAATAGCACTAGCATTAGATTCCTTAAAGCCAACGGTGTCTATTTACGAAGAGAATTATACAAAGGACGAAGGAGGTCTTTCTGTTTTAGATACATTAAGTTCTGAAGTAGACGAAGCAGAGCAAGTTGTAAGGAAAATTGCAATGAAAGAAATGATAGAAAGTTTGGAAAAAAGAGAAAAGCAACTTATTTTACTACGTTATTATAAAAATAAAACCCAAATGGAAGTGGCTAAAATTTTAGGAATTAGTCAAGTACAAGTGTCTAGAATAGAAAAGAAAATATTGCACTCTATGAAAATAAAATTAGCGGGTTAAAAAGAAAGGAGAAAGCCAAATGAAGAAAATTTTAGGCTATAGCTTGTTATTTGTTCTACTATGTTTTCTGCTTCCCATTCTTTTTACCAAGAAACCAACTTTTTATGTAACAAATGCCAAACAAGAAAAGCAAGAAGTAATCGAAAACTATGATTATAAACAATATAATACAGTTACATTATGGCATGCAAAAACAAATAGCGTAGAAGAAATAGAATTAGATGAATATTTGTATGGAGTGGTATCGGCAGAAATGCCAGCAAGTTTTGAAGAAGAAGCATTAAAAGCACAAGCAGTAGTAGCAAGAACATATACCCTTTATAAAATAATGCATAATGCCAACAAACATGAAGGAGCCGTTATTTGTGACGATGCAAGTTGTTGCCAAGCATGGACAACAAAAGAAGAAAGGCTTGCTAAATGGGAAGAACAAGAAAGACAAAACAATTGGCAGAAAATTGTAAATGCTGTTAATGCTACAAAAGGGAAAATTATTACCTACGAAGGGCAAGTAATTCATGCTTTTTTTCATTCCAATAGTGGAGGAAAAACAGAAACCACATTCAATGTATGGGGAGGAGAAGGATATCCTTATTTGCAATCTGTAGAAACTGCAGGAGAAGAAGCATATAGCCAATACCAATCGGAGGTAACATTAACAAAGCAAACTTTTGTAGATAAAATAAGAGAAAAATATAAAGATTTTGAAATTGATTTTACACAAGAAAATTGCATACAAGTCTTAGAATATACAGAGGCCGGAAGAGTAAAAACGATTAAAATGGGCAATAAAGAGTTTTCTGGCGTAGAAGTAAGAAGCTTATTAAACTTAAAGTCAGCTAATTTTACCATTACCATACAAGAAGAAAATATTCAATTTTCTGTTATTGGTTATGGGCATGGAGTAGGAATGAGCCAAACAGGGGCAGATAGCATGGCCAAACAGGGAAGTACTTACGAAGAAATTATTAAGCATTTTTATACAGGAGTAGAAGTTGTAAATTTATAAATGGTATAAAAAAGAAAAAAGTGGAAACAATCTAACTAAAGAAAAAATTAAAGGAGGAAGAAATACATGAGACGAAATAATAGGAGACAGTTTGAGGAAGAAAAGGAAACAAACAAAATTGTACTCATTTCTTTTTCTGTTCTAGTAATTGCTATTTTAGCTTTTGTTATTACTTTTGTTTTGTATCGTAATTACTTAAATAAGCAAATAGACTTAGCAAAAAGAAATACATCTATTACAGAATTAGAAAAATGGAAGGAAGAAAATTCCTATCAAGCAAGTTCTAGCATGGGAAAAACCGTTAATGAAATGCAAGAAACAACAAACGAAATGGTAAACGAAACGGTAGAAAAAGTAGCTATCAATACTTCAAATATGCAAAAAGAAAGTGTAAATACGCAAACAGAAGTACAAACAGCACAACCACAAACACCAAGTGTACAAGAAGAAAAAGTACCAGACCCTACATTTATAAAACCAGTAGAAGGAGAAATAGTAGTTGCTTTTGCAAAAGATACTTTAGTGTATTCGAATACTTTGCAAGAATGGGTAACACACCAAGGAATTGATATCAAAGCAGACAAAACAACGATTGTAAAAGCAGCAGAAGAAGGAACGGTAAAATCTATTAAAAATGATCCACGTTATGGCATTAGTGTGGTTATAGAACATGGAAGTGGATATAGTACAATTTATGCAAATTTATTAACAGCAGAATTTGTAAAAGAAGGAGAAAAAGTAAAAAAAGGGCAAACGATAGGAACCGTAGGAAATACAGCTACATTTGAAATTGCAGAAGATCCGCATTTACATTTCGAAATTACAAAAGAAGGAGAATATGTGGACCCTAATTTATATTTTTAGAACAAAATCATTTACCACCCTCATACAAAAATTGTATGAGGGAATTTTTTTTCTGGTTCTATTGTTTTTTTTATTTTTGCATGATAGTATTAAAAAAAATAAGCAGAAAGGAAAAAAACGATGGCAAAAGTCAAATGGACAAAAGCACAACTTCAGGCAATACAAGAAAAAGGAAGTAATTTATTAGTAGCGGCTGCAGCACGGAAGTGGAAAAACAGCAGTGTTAGTAGAACGTGTCATTCATAAAATCATAGAGGAAAGAATAGATATTGATCAAATTTTAGTGGTTACTTTTACAAATGCAGCAGCTTCTGAAATGCGAGAAAGAATTTTAGAAGCAATTTATCAAAAAATAGAAGAAAATCCGAAAGATATGCACTTGCAAAAACAAATTACGCTATTGAATAAAGCAAGCATTTGTACAATCCACTCTTTTTGTTTAGATGTAATTCGTAATTATTTTTATGAAATAGATATTCCAGCTAACTTCCAAATTGGCGATAGCACAGAAATGGAACTCTTAAAGCAAGAAGCATTAGAAGAATTACTAGAGGAAAAATACGAACAGAAAGAAGAAGGCTTTTTGCATTTAGTAGATATATATGCAACCTATAGAGGAGACGAGGAATTAAAAGAATTAATTTTGAAAATCGAAAACAAAATACAAAGTCATCCATTTCCAAAAGACTGGCTAGAAGAAAAAGTAGCTATGTTTTGTATAGAAGATAAGCTAGAACAAGATTTTTCACAAACCATTTGGGGAAAAATTTTGTTAGAAGAGTTACAAGAAGGCATACAAGAAAATCGATTACAATTGGAGAAAATAGAGCAAAATTTAAGCAAATATCCAGAATTAGAAAAATATAGAATAACAATTTGGCAAGATAAAGAGCAATTAGAAAACATAGAAAATCTTATAAAACAAGAAGGAAATCGATGGGAAAAAGTATATGAAGCAATACAAAATGTACAATTTGCAACATGGCCATCCGATAGAAAAATAACACTTGCTTACAAAGAAGAAGCAAAACAAATGCGAGATAAAATAAAAAAAGAAGTACAAACTACTTTCCAAAAAATAAGGAGTCATACTTCTAAAGAAGCAAACCAATCCATTCAGGCAATGTACCCTATTTTAGTTAGTCTTAAAAATTTGGTTTTAGAGTTTGAGGAAAAGTATCATAGGAAAAAAAGAGAAAAAAATCGTATTGATTTCCAAGACATTGAACATTATGCACTAAAAATTTTAATACAAAAAAAAGAAAACGGGCAAATAGAACCAAGCAATGTTGCAAAAGAACTACAAGAAAAGTTCAAAGAAATAGCAATTGATGAATACCAAGATAGCAATTTAGTACAAGAATATATCTTAAATAGCGTTTCGAAACAAAACAATATTTTTATGGTAGGAGATATAAAACAAAGTATTTATCGTTTCCGTGAAGCCAGACCAGAACTTTTTTTACAAAAATATAAACAATATGAATTTCTTTCCGAAGAGCAAACCACATTAGAAAACAAGAAAGTACCTCATAAAATAAAACTATTTCAAAATTTCCGTAGTAGAGAAGAAGTATTAAACCTATGCAATTGGGTATTTGCGCATATTATGAGTGAAAAATTAGGAGATATTGAATATAATCAAGAAGAATACTTAAATTTAGGAGCAAGCTACGAAAAAGAGGAAGAAAGATTGCCAGAACTACACATTTTAGATTTGGCACAAAAGGAAGAAGATGTTGAAAAGCAAGAAGAGGATGAGGAAGAAACACAAATTATAGAAAAAAATGCAGAAGAAGCACAAATGGTGGCCGATAGAATAGAAGAATTGTACAAGCAAAATTTTATGGTACAAGACAAAACAGGGAAAAAAAGAAAAATTACTTATCGCGATATTGTTGTTTTACTTCGTTCTACAGCAAACGTAGCACCCATTTATGAAAAAGAACTAGAAAGTAGGGGATTTCCTGTTTTTTGTGATAGTTCTTTACAATATTTTGAGGCAACAGAAATTCAAACCATATTAGCATTATTAAAAATTATAGACAATCCAATGCAAGATATTCCTCTTGTGCAAGTACTACGTTCTCCTATTGGCAATTTTACAGACAATGATTTAATAGAAATTCGTTTAGCAGATACCAAAGGATATTTTTATGAAGCATTACGAAAAAAAAGAATTTCGGCACAAGAAAATTTAAGCAAAAAAATAGAATGCTTTTTAGGAAATTTGGAAAAATGGAGAAAACAAGAAAAAGAGCTTCCATTAAATGAATTAATTTGGACAATCTATCAGGAAACTAATTATTATTACTATGTGGGGCTTCTTAACAATGGGGCATTAAAGCAAGCAAATTTAAGAATGCTTTTTGAAAGAGCAAAAGAATATGAATCTGCAAGTTTCAAGGGATTATACCATTTTATTCATTTTATGGATCGTTTGCATTTAAGCAATTCCGATTTATCTTCTGCTAAAATCATAGGAGAAAACGATAATGTAATTCGTATTATGAGTATTCACAAAAGCAAAGGCTTAGAATTTCCAGTTGTATTCTTATGTAATAGTGGAAAAAAATTTAATAAACAAGACTTAAAAGAAAGTATTTTACTACAAGAAGAGTTAGGTTTTGGACCAGACTATAAAAATAGAAAAGAAAAGGTGCAATATCCAACTTTAGCCAAAGAAGCTATGAAGTTACAAATAGAAAAAGAAATGATAGCAGAAGAAATGCGCGTTCTCTATGTAGCTCTTACAAGGGCAAAAGAAAAATTAATTATAACAGGAACAAGCAAAGATTTTACAAAAGCATGGAAGGAAAAAGAAGAACTTCTTTCTTTATATAAACAAGAAAAAATACCAGAAAGAATATTAAAAAAGAATACTTCTTATTTAGATTGGTTCTTGTTATTATTACAAAAAGAGCCAAAACAAACGAACCTTACCTATCATATTCATAAGTTACAAGAAAAACCAAAACAAGAAAAAATAGAAATCTCAAAGCAAGAAGAAAAAGAGCAAAAGAAAGAAGAAATAGAGAAAATAAAACAAGTATTAGAGTGGGAATATCCTTATG